>CAXMZV010000379.1:0-4686 GCA_964199985.1 Candidatus Ilumatobacter isfjordensis
GCGACAAGAACGCCAATCGGCTCGCGATCAACCGTCCGAACCAGACGCTCCTGATCGACTTCGCGAAGAGCGAGGGCAAAATCGATGATCCAATCGTTCGTCAAGAACTGATGCGGCTCCACACCCTCAACGTCGTGGGTGGGCTCAATGCCCAGCGGCTCAAGGGCATGCGAAGCGCTGGCAAGGACATCGCCGGCATGGCCAACATCTCGAAGCTGATGATGAGCGATGTCGTGAGGCTGTCGCGCGATCTCGGTCTGGGCATTCTGGGTGCGGCGGGCACGCTCCACGCCTACACCGCTGAACAGCGTGAGTCACTCAATGCTGCAACGGGCAACCCGATGCTCGCCATGATCACGGGGCAGGCGCTCTATGCCCAGGCCCCGCCGATCTATGGCGGCACCGATCAGATTCAGAAGAACATCATCGGCGAGCGCATCCTCGGACTCTCGAAGGAACCGAACAACGACAAAGTGCTCCCGTTCTCCGAACTCCCCAAGAACGTCTGATCAAATTTGCCGACCGCTTCGTGTGAGCGCATGGTCCGTCCGACGGTGCTTGTCCTCACACGAAGACGGGCGTGCTGAGGTCGGCGAGGCGGGCGTCAGCTCCAGCGGTCGTGGCGGACGAGCTCGTCGAGCGAGACGCGCTGGCGCTTGAGCGGGCTGTCGGGATGATCCTCGACGGGGTAACCCAGTGTGATCACCATGGGCATCACCCAATCGTCCGGCAAGCCGACAGCGGCGCGGGCGACGTCTTGGTGCCCCAGCGTGACCGGGCAGGTGCCGATGCCTTCGTCATGAGCGGCGATCATCATGTTCTGCGCTTGGCGTCCGACGTCGAACAGTCGGAGTTCGTCGGCCGGTGAAGCAAACCCGATGATCGCCGCTGAGTTCCCAATCCACGATGCGAAGTCACCGGCCTTGACCAACGCGTCTTGCACGGCCTGATCGGTGACCACGATCAGGCGGTTGGCCTCGATGTTCTTGGCGCTGCCCGCCATCCGTCCTGCCTGGAGAATTTGCTGCATCGCCTCATCGGCGATGGGCTCAGCGGTGTACATCCGTAGGTCGCGCTTGGACACAATGGCCTCGTATGGAGTCATGGGACCGAGTGTTGCACGGCGGGGTCGCCGAATTGGCGGCGCAGCGAGCAGACTGAGCGCATGACGATGACCGACATTCCGCGGCTGACGTTCACGCGGGACGAGCTGTTGTCCAGCCATGCGTACGCCGAGCCCCATGTGGTGGCTGGGCGCACGCTGCATGGCGGTCTGCTCGCCGATGGTTCGTACCACCCGCCGCGGGCGCTGGGTCGAGTTCAAGCACTCGATGCGTGGGAGTCGGCGCTTCGTCAGCGTGGTGGCCAACCCTTTCCCGCTTCGGCATCGCTGCTCGGCGGTGCGCGTATGCCCAACACGAACAGCACGTCGTGCTCCTTCGCAACGGGATCACCGACGTGTTCTGGAACATGCTCACCATCGTCGGCAAGATCGAAGCTCGCGGCGCGTTCATTGCGCTGGTCCCGGTGCCGGATCTCCAGGCCGAGATCATCGACGACATCTCACAGATGGCAATCGGCCATCTTGGTGACGGGCTGCTCGAAGCGCACGGCATCGATGAGGGCGGTATTCCTGACCAGGGCATCGGTGGACACGACCAGATGTGGTTTGCGGCGCGCGACCTGGCGTTCGGGCCTGATGCGCACGACGACGTCGAGCCGCAACCCGGCCTCGCGAGGGAGGACGACACTCGCTATCTGCCCGAAGTCTCCGCTGACGTGGAGCAGTTCCTGTCGTTCATCGCGAACGTCTTGATCATCGAGTTTCGCGCCGAGATCGGATTCCGTGAGACGCAGACCGCGCTCCGCACGCAAGGTCTGTTCGGCGCGCGCAGCGACGATGCATTGCTCGCTGCCGACATCGTGGGACGTATCCGAACCGACGAAGAAATCCACGTGCGTTCGCTCAACCAGTACTTGGGCGAGTTCAGCAGCGTCACGTTCCGCACACTCGACGGCGGGACGATCGCCGGTGCGAAGCTGATCGATCGGTTCTGGGGTGGCATGGTCGAATGGGCCACCGTCATCAAGCCGGCCCGCGATGCCGAAACCGCACGGTCGAACATGTACGACCGCATCCAGCGGCACGCCGACGCATCGAGCGTTCGAGGCGAATTCGACGCAGCGGCCGACTGAAGTCGTCCGCTGCGGATCAGGACCGGAGCAGGCGCCCGGGTCGCTCGCCGGTGAACTCGTCGTGTTCACGGGTGACGATGCCAGCGACGACCGTGGCGACGTAGCCTTCGGCCGCTTGCAGCAGTCGGGTGCCACCCGCGGGGAGGTCATCAACGAGCCGTGGTTCACGCAGCTGCAGGTTCGCGTGGTCGATCACGTTGACATCGGCGCGTTTGCCCACGGCGAGCACGCCTCGGTCGTCGAGCCCGAACAGTGCGGCCGTGTCTGCCGTCATCTTCTTCACGACAGATTCGATCGGTAGTTGCGGCCCGCGGGTGCGGTCACGTGCCCAGTGCGTGAGCATCCACGTGGGTGTCGATGCGTCACAGATGAAGTTGGCGTGCGCACCGCCGTCCGCCAGTCCGAGGACTGCGGCAGGGTGGGTGAGCATCTCGTAGAGGGCGTCACCGTTGCCGTGCGCATAGCCGAGGAACGGCATCATCAGCAGTGCTTTGCCGTTGCGCTCGCAGAGCCGGTCGTAGAACTCCTCGATCGGCGCGACACCCCTTACCTCGGCGAGGGCGGCGATTGATCGGTCGGGTGTCGGCTCGTAGTCGACCGGGTCGCCGAGCAGGTACTGGCGGTCGAAGCCATCGACCACCTGAGCGGCCATGGGCTCGGTCTCGCGCAGGATGTGCATCGACGCCATCGATTCCTCGATGAGTCGCGCCTTCAGGTCGGGGTCAGCCATGGCTTCGGCCTGTTCGGCGAACGACAGGTTCCGAAGCGGTGCGAAGCTCGGCATCTCCTTGAAGCGGTGGCGAGTCGACAATCCGATCAGGATGCCGAAGGGACGACCGGCGACTTGAGGAATCACCTGGTGGCCTGCGTCCTGCGCTTCTTGCGAGCGCGTCATCAGCTCTTTCCACTCGTCCGGCTGCACGAGGTTCTGGAGCATCAGCCACGTGACCGGACGACCGATGTCGTCGGCGAGCCGGCAGATCCAGTCGATCTCCTTCTTCGGTGCGACGAGGTCCTCACCAGCGAGACCAGCGGGTGCCACCTCAAACACGCCTTTGCCAGAACGTGCCATCGCGCGGCCGATCGTGAACAGTTCGTCTTCGGCGGCGAAGGTGCCCGGCACCGGCTCGCCGTTCATCGCCCGGTGGCCGATCGTGCGGCTGGTCGAGAAGCCGAACGCGCCAGCCTCGACTGCCTCGTCGACGATGGTCGCCATCTCCGCAATGTCGTCGGAGGTGGCTGGCTCGTTGTCCGCGCCGCGTTGGCCCATCACGTAGGTGCGCACGGGGCCGTGGGCGATCATTGCGCCGATGTCGGCGACGAACTCGCGACGATCGAGTGCGTCGAGGTACTCAGGAAAAGTCTCCCAGTCCCACGAGATGCCTTCACTCAGCGCTGCACCGGGAATGTCTTCGACGCCCTCCATCAACTCAATGAGGAACTCGTGCTCATCGGGCTTGGCCGGAGCGAAACCGACACCGCAGTTGCCCATCATCAGCGTGGTCACGCCGTGCGGCGTCGACGGTGCCAGCTCGGCGTCCCACGTGGCCTGGCCGTCGTAGTGCGTGTGGATGTCGACGAAGCCTGGTGTCACCAGCAGGCCGCTCGCATCGATCTCGCGTCGGCCGCTCCCGACGTCGGCGCCGATGTCGGTGATCAGGTCACCATCGATCGCGATGCTCAGCCTGGGTTGCGGTGCTGCGCCGGTGCCATCGACGACGAGGCCGTTACGAATGACGAGATCGTGCTCCATCGGCTCAGTCTTGTCGCGCGCCGACCGAAGGAACGTGTCAGCTGTCCGTTTCGCCATGTCGCTTGATGGCGGGATGAAAGCGGATTGGCCCACGAGCCACACTTGTGGCGCCACTAACGTCGGCCTCGCATGTCCGAACACCCTTCTCTTCGGCTTGCGGCGCGAGCGGATCTCACCGCTGCGTCCGGGCTCCGGCTCCTCGGTGTGGTTGCGCTGCTCCTCTGGCTGGCTTTCCAGTGGGGCTTTGGCAACGACGCGCTGCTGCCGACGATCTCGGCTCGTGCGTTCGACGCGTTCGAAGACCCGAGCGTCGCTGATGGCGTCGGGGGCGACAAGAACTGGGATGCGGGCGTTCTCGCAGCGCTCGTTGCTGGCCTCGCGGGCTTCGTCTTCTGGACGGTGACCCAGCTGTTGGATGCCGTGGTCGTCCTCATGGGCGCTCAACTCGTTCCGAACGTCATCGAACGGCTCGGCAACAACCTGCGGGAGCGGGGGTGGGTCAAGGAGTGGCACGAGCTGGCCTGGTCGACTCGCTGGATGATTGCCTACGGTGCTGGCGCATCGGCAGTGTGTCTCGTCGACGCTCTCGCAACTGGTCGCCCCGGCGTGACAGGCCGGCGGTGGATGATCGTCAGCGCGGCGCTGCTCTCCTCCGTGACGGTCGGGCTCCTCGTGATCGCTGTCGCCGCCGCTGCGGTGATCGGACTGCGCATCGAGGCAGCCCAACCGGCCACCGA
>CAXMZV010000380.1:0-4671 GCA_964199985.1 Candidatus Ilumatobacter isfjordensis
GAGCGATGCGAGGTATGACATCGCTGCGGGGTACAGCACCGTCTTGGCGAGCTCGGCCGTCGTCTTGGCCTCGACGCCGATCGAGAGTATGTACTGCTCGGCGTAGACCTCGTACCGGCTCTCGAGTTCGACGGGCGAGAGCACGCCGGTTCGTTCGAACAAGTCGATCACCGATGGATCGAGGAACGCGGGTAGCGCGTCGGCGGTCGTCGGGATGTTGCGCAGACCTCGCTCTTCGACCGCGGCGGTGTGCCATTCCGACGAGTATCCGTCGCCACCGAAGATGACGTTGCCGTGCAGTTCCATCAGTTCCTTGAGCACCGACGCCACTGCTTCGAGCTGGCTCTTCCCGCCGGTCAGCTCGGCCTCCAGCTTGTCGGCGATCCAGTCGAGGGAGTCGGCGAGCATCGTGTTCATCGCGACGAGCGGTCCGGAGACCGACTGCGACGAGCCGACAGCACGGAACTCGAACCGGTTTCCGGTGAACGCGAACGGCGAGGTGCGGTTGCGGTCGCCGGGGTCGCGCTCGAACGGCAGGATCTGCGAGAGCCCCAGATCCATCAGCCCGCCGTCGCTCGACACGGCCACGTTGCCCTCCTTGATGTCGTTGAACACCGCTTCGAGTTGATCGCCGAGATACACCGACAAGATGGCGGGAGGCGCCTCGTTCGCGCCGAGCCGGTGATCGTTCGCGGCCGACGCGATGACGGCCCGCAACAGCGGTCCGTACTCGTGGACACCCCGGATGACCGCGCCACAGAACAACAAGAAGTTGAGATTGTCGTGCGGCGTGCTGCCCGGATCGAGCAGGTTGCCCTGCGTCGAGTTGCCGACCGACCAGTTGACGTGCTTGCCCGAACCGTTGATCCCGGCGAACGGCTTCTCGTGCAGGAGGCAGACGAAACCGTGCGCCTTGGCGGTCGACTTCATGATCGTCATCATCAACTGCTGATGATCGGCGGCGACGTTGGCGGCCTCGAAGTACGGCGCCAGCTCGAACTGTCCGGGGGCAACCTCGTTGTGGTGCGTCTTGGCGGGGATACCGAGACGGAAGAGCTTGTCCTCGAAGTCCTGCATGAACACCTGGACGCGCTCCGGAATCGCACCGAAGTAGTGATCGTCGAACTCCTGACCCTTCGGAGAAGGTGCCCCGAACAGTGTGCGGCCGGCGAGCAGCAGATCTGGCCGGCTGTTCGCAAAGTGGCTGTCGATGAGGAAGTACTCCTGCTCAGCACCACAACTCGAGTTCAGCGTCTGGATTTCGGTCTCACCCATCAACCGCAGCACGCGTTGAGCGGCCGTGTCCATCGCCGCGTTCGAGCGCAGCAGTGGGATCTTCTTGTCGAGCGCCTCGCCCGTCCACGAGAAGAAGACGCTGGGAATCATCAGCGTCGCACCGTTGGCAGTGTTCATCACGTATGCCGGGCTGGTCGGATCCCATGCCGTGTAACCGCGAGCGGCGTTCGTCATCCGCAGGCTGCCGTTGGGGAACGACGAACCGTCCGGCTCACCCTTGATCAGCAAGCTGCCGGTGAACTCGGTGATCGCGTTCCCGTCGGAGTTCGTGACGATGAAGCCGTCGTGTTTCTCCGCGGTGATGTTGGTCATCGGGTAGAAGATGTGCGAGAAGAACTTGACGCCCTTGTGCAACGCCCAGTCCTTCATTGCCGCGGCGACGACATCGGCCGTCGCAGGATCGAGCGGAGCACCCGTCTGCACGGTCTTCTTCATCTCCTTGAAGGCATGCTTGGAGAGGCATTCCTCCATCGTGGCGAGACTGAAGACGTCGCACGCCCAGATCTCGCTGAGGGGACCACCGGTCGTCGTGTGGGTCGGAGGCCTGCTCGTCACCTCGTTGATCGCCTGTTGGCGGACTTCGTTGCCACTCATGTTCGCTCCTTTGTCTTGGTCGCACTGGGCGCGGCCGTTTCGAAGTTGCTCGGTTTCGAGAGGCCCGGCCCAGCATTCGACCGCTCGAAGTCGGCGAACGTATACGGCACTTTGTCCGCGCGAGCTTGGATCTCGATCTGTTCTTGCGCCGTTCACGTACGGTTGACGAACCGCGTCATTTCGGCCGCATTCCGTGCGATGCCGCCGCCGGCCTGAGCCGCCAGACCAAGGAGACCTCGTCTGGAATCTGGACCTCGTGCGTTCACATTCGGGCAAACAGCCCGAAACTCGGAGTCCGTACGTTCCCCGCCGTGTTCATTCCGACGGCGCATTCCGACGCCCGCAAACCTGCTGCCGTCGAGGCCGCTGCGATTGATGCGCCGATCCTCGAGGCGCGCGGCGTCACCGTGCGCTTCGGTGATCTCGTCGCCAACGACCAGGTCACCCTGCGCATCTACGCCGGCGAGGTGCATGCCCTGCTCGGAGAGAACGGTGCCGGCAAGAGCACCTTGATGAAGCTGCTGTTCGGCCTCAACCAGCTGGCGGGCGGCGAGATCCTCGTCGAGGGCACGCCGACCGACATCACATCTCCGACCGCCGCACGCCAGCACGGCATCGGAATGGTGTTTCAAGACCTGCGTCTCGTCCCGGCCCTCACCGTGGCCGAGAACATCGCGCTCGCCCTCGACGGGAGTGGCCACGCCGATCGGGCGTGCCGCCGCGCCGTCTCGGAGTCGGCAGAACGTTATGGGCTTGCCGTGTCACCCGACTCGATCGTGCGCAACCTGTCGCTCGCCGAGCGTCAACAGGTCGAGATCCTGCGGGTGCTGATGGTCGGGGCGAAGGTGTTGATCCTCGACGAGCCGACGAGCGCACTTGCACCCCAGGAAGTCGACGCACTGTTCGCCACCGTGGCAGACCTTCGATCACGCGGCCTTGCGGTCGTGTTGATCACGCACAAGCTGCGGGAGGCGCGGGCGAACTCCGACCGACTCACCGTGCTTCGCGGCGGGAAGCTGATTCTCGAAGGTGTGGCGCCGTCGAGCCTCGACGATGATCAGCTCGTGGAGGCGATGGTCGGCGAGACCGTCCGACCTCTCGCGGGTGCACCGGGTTGCGCCGGTACTGGTGAGGCGGCGCTCCTCGTGCGTGACGTCGATGTCGCAGCCGATCGAGGAGGTCTGGCACTCCAAGACGTCGACATCCGCGTCGAAGCGGGGGAGTGGATCGGAATCGCCGGCGTCGCCGGAAGCGGCCAGCGGGAGTTGTACGAAGCGATCCTCGGACTGCGTCCCGCCCGCCGCGGCCAGATCCATGTCGACGGTCACTTGATTCATGGGCACGACCCTCGGACAGCGCTTCGCGCGGGAGCGATCGGCGTGCCGGAAGACCCGATCGCGGACGGCGTCGTGCCAGGGCTCACCGTGCTCCAGACACTTGGTCTCGGACGCGACACGGGGAGACGTCGGTTGCATATGGACTGGCGCGCGACTCGGGCCTGGGCCCATTCGCTGCCAGCGCTCGACGCGTTGTCGGTCGCCGACCTCGATCGCCCGGTCGAGACGCTCTCCGGTGGAAACATCCAGCGCGTCTTCTACGCGAAGGCGTTGTCCGCCGACGCGAAGTTGCTCGTCCTCGCTTACCCGAGTCGTGGGCTCGACATCGCCACCGTCCGAACCGGCCTCAGCATGGTGCGCGAACGATGCGTCGATGGCACCGGCGTGCTGATGATCTCCGAAGATCTCGACGAGTTGTTGGCCGTCTGCGACAAGATCATCGTACTCCACGATGGACATGCGCTTCCGGCCGTGTCGAGCAGCAAGACCGACCGACGCGAACTCGGCCAGATGATGTTGGGGAGTGTCGCATGAGCGAACTCGACGTCCGTAGCGAACTCGAGACCGGCGAGAATCACGCCAGCGACCCGTTTGATCCGACCGAGGTCGCAAGCGTCGTCGCGGGGCCCGATCCCGACCGGCCGAGACGGTCGATACCTGGCCTGCGCACCGTGTTGTCGCTGCTCGGAGCGTTCGTCGTGTTCGGCTTGCTGCTGGTGGCGAACGGCACCGACCCGATCGAGGCATATCAGGCGATGTGGAACTCGGTCACGAGGGACGCCAACAGCTTTGGCGATGTCCTCGTTCGCCTCACTCCCTACTTGCTTGCTGCACTCGCCGTCGCCGTGCCGGCTCGCGCCGGACTCTTCAACATCGGCGGCGAGGGCCAGCTGCTCGTCGGAGCGGTCGGCGCCATGGCGATGGCCAACGCCCTCGGACAGGCCGTGCCGCGATCGGTCACGCTCGTGTTCATGGCCGCCGCGGCGATGGCGGCCGCGGCGCTCTGGGTCGGCGCTGCTGCGCTGCTCCGGGAGACGACCGGAACAAACGAAACGATCAGCACCCTGCTGTCGAACTACCTGGCGTTTCTGCTGCTCGGGTGGCTGACCTTCGGAAGATGGAAGGACCCCGGTGCCACCGGCTTTCCGCGAACTCGCATTCTCGAAGACGTCGAACGGCTTCCGCTGCTCTGGGGCCGTGTTCACGTCGGCATCATCGTCGCCGTCGTCGCTGCGGTCATCGTGTGGGCCGTGTTGCGCTGGACGCCATGGGGCTTCCGGCTCCGCGTGCTCGGCGGTAACGCGGAGGCGGCACGCCGCGCGGGCTTCCGAAGCGGGCCGCTCGCCGCGTCCGCGTTGATGGTCGGGGCAGCGCTCGCCGGACTCGGCGGCATGCTCCAGGTCACCGGCGTCGAGGGCCAGCTCCGCCCGTCGATGATGGCGGG
>CAXMZV010000381.1:0-4656 GCA_964199985.1 Candidatus Ilumatobacter isfjordensis
GGCGCGCGACGACGCCACGTCGCCGATCTACGGGATGCCGATCCTCGAGGTCGATCGGGCGAGCCGGGTGATCGTTGTCAAGCGCAGCCTTTCACCAGGCTTCGCTGGGATCGACAACCCGCTGTTCTACGACGACAACACCCTCATGTTCTTCGACGACGCCAAGCGCGCCTTGGAGGAGACCATCGCCGCGCTGAAGCAGATCTGAGCGTCGTCCAGGAGCACGCGGCGGTCTCACCAGACCAACGACGGGATCGGCCTCGGCGCCGCCTCGCATCCGTCACTGATCCCCGACACCTCGGAGGACCCGTCCCCCGTTCCCCCACCTAATGTGGGTGGAGGTTCAGACCTGCGAACGAGGCGGGAAGGCGTCCGATCCTGATCGTTTGGTCCGGTCCTCGATGGGGTTCATGACGGCACAACAGGGTGCCCGTTGCCGACCCGGGCGAGAGCAGGTGTCGGAGGCTCGCGGCCGCTTTCTGTCATCCGATCGTAACCTTGGGGCTCTCGACCATCAGGCGCCGCTTGCGCCGTCACGCCGCGTGGACCTCTTGGTCCCACCTGCCGAGGAGCGTCATGACCACCCGATCCCCATCACATCGTGCCCACGCGCCTCGCATCGTCGCTCGCCGAGGCACCACCTTCTTGGTGGCGGCGTTGGTGATCGGTGCTGCACCGCTCGTCGCACGAGCGCTCGACGACGAGCCCGCCACCGATCCGACGCCACGCTCGGACTCACCGGCATCGGTTCGCGGCGCAACACTCGAGGAGGCGACACAGCCAACCGATCGTGGCCGAAAGCCCCTCTTTCAGCCGCCCGTGCAAGAGGAGCCGTCCGAGCCCGAGCCGGTCCCCGAAGCTGCACCGCTGGCGGATCCGGTTTCCAAGCCAGCGGTGGACCCGGCAGTCCTGGTGTTGACCGACACCTACGAGTGGGATGAGCGCGGCCCCCGAGTCGAAGCGCTCCAGCAGATCCTCGGTGTGGCCGCTGACGGCTGGTACGGCCGGGAGACCGCTCGGGTTCACCGCGCGGCCCTGGAGTTCGCCGAGCTGGCGACCGATGACCTGCCCGTTCCCGCGCTGCCGCCGGGGCCGTCCGCAGGCGAGTGGGCGGCGCTGCGCGAATGCGAAGCGGGTGGTGACTATTCGATCACGAACCCGTCCGGGAAGTATCGCGGCGCGTACCAGTTCGATCGGTCCACGTGGAACTCCGTTGCCGAGCGACACGCGCCGCAGCTCGTCGGTGCGGACCCGGCCGCAGCTTCGCCCGCTGACCAGGATGCAATGGCCCTCGCTCTGTACAGCGAGCGCGGCGCCAGCCCGTGGCCACACTGTGGCCGCCATCTCCGCTGAACGAATCACCGCTCGATCACCGCTCGAACGCGCACGCGAGACGCCAAGAACACCTCAGTCAGGTTTTGATCGGCGATTCAAGGAGGGCGCCGGGGCCTCACGCCTCTACGATGTCGGCGCACAGCCCGGCGCAATCGTTTCAACGGGGTTTTCTCCCGCGAATCGCGCCGGTCTCGCCTCTCTAGCTCAATGGTAGAGCAGTGGACTTTTAATCCATTGGTTCTGGGTTCGAGCCCCAGGGGAGGCACGGTCAATGGTGGTCGCGTGGCTTTTAATCCATTGGTTCTGGGTTCGAGCCCCAGGGGAGGCACTCACGACCAGTGCGGAATGATGCGGTCGGATGTGGCGTTGCAACATGGAGCATGGACGAGCAGCTCACGGAACCGATCGGAATGTCGACGCCGGTTCCCGTTCGCGCGTTCCTGATGTGGGGGCTCGGTGCACTTGTGCTCGTCGTTGCTGTCGGTGTGGCGGTGCAGTCCTTTGGGTCGGGCGAATCGGGGCCGCCGGAACCGACCGCCGTCATGATCGACGAAATGCGAATGGTCGACGACTACGCAGCAGACGGCGACTGCCGAGCCATCGCTGGGCATCTCAGGGTTGCGCTCACTCAGCTGGGCCTGCCCGGTACGGAGCAGAACCTGCAGGCGGCGACGCTCGTGCGGTACGCCGAGGACGCCCAAGGTCGCATCGGCTGCGAGATCACCGCCGATCTCACGCTGGAACGCGATCGCCGAATTGCTGGCAGTTCACGCACCGCTGCTCACTGACCGCCAGCCGGCGGGGCCGCGGAACGAGCGGCGTTGATCCGTCACGCTGCAATTGCATCACGGACTCGCGCAACGGCCCGCGCACGGTGGTTCCTGATGGTCCGTGGCGTGACCTGACGCTCGCGTGCCACGCGTTGAGGTGACTCCTCTCGCACGAGGTGGCGGAGGAGATCGAGGTCATCGGTCGGGACCCCGCCGAGTCGAGCGTCGCGAACGACGGCGGCGAACTCGACGAACGGGCAGCGCGTCGTCGTATCGGCGTACTCATCGAAGACATTCGGCTCGATCGGTCGCTCGTCGGAGGACTTGAGGCGAAGTCGTCGACGGAACGCAGCGAACATCGTGTCGGAGATGATGGAGGCGGCCACGGGGCCGTGGCGTCGCTCCCCATCGAAGGAGGCAATGGAGATCCAGAGCGATCCCATCGCTTCCGCGATCGGGTCGCGGTGATCGCAGAGTCGACCGTACCGAGAGGCTGCGGCCAGCACGCCGGGAAGCAGTCGTTGGATGACCACTCGGCCAGCGAGCTCGTCCTCGGCGGCCAAGCTGACGAGTGAGCGGAGGAGACGTTCGCCGGCGGCACCGCGGCTCGCATGGGTCTCGGCAATGACATCGTCGAGCGACTCGACCACACGCACGATCGAGGCCAGCTGTGGGTCGAAGCATGTCGCCCAGGAGCGGGCGCGTCGCACGGATTGAGGCCTCCAGCGAAGCGTTGCCCACTCGCGATCGAGTTGATCGGTGATCGTGGTCGCTGGTGCGGGTCGGATGGCTGGTTGCTGTTCGGTGGAGGTCATGGCGACACCGTGCACATCGAGACTCACCGGCGCGCTCACAGCGGGTGCCACACGTCGCCCTCGATTGGCCTCACAACCCGGGACACAGCGTGTGTGAGTGGCTCACAGTCGCAGGTCAGACGTCATTTTGGGCGCCGACAGATTTCTGCGACGAACGTTCCCGCTCGCCGAGCCTCGTGCCCACTGCTGAGGTATGCGGCCACCTCATCAACGCGTTCGACCCGTGCACCGGTCGACGGCTTCGCGGCCTCTTCCAGCGGCGATCTCGGCGACAACTGTGCCGGGGTTGGCGACAGTGCCCGAGTGCAGTGCACCCGGGCCGATTGCGCCTCGCCCGGTGCCATTCGATGTCGCTGTCCGGCAGCACCCAGGCGACGCTCCGCAACGTTTCACGGTGACGCCGGGATCGCGCACCGATCGTGTTGCGGACCTTGTTGCAGCGCTGGGCGCCGCAACGGACACGGTGCTCGTGATCGACGGATGTGCGGTCGACGCCGAGACAGCGCTCGTCGAGAGCGGTATTGCCAATGGCTCCATCGTCGAATTGGTCCCGAGCCGGTCGACAGCACATCTCGGCGGCGGGGTGGCGAGCCCGGACGTCGTGGCCGAGGTGGCGTGTGTTGCCGGACCGGACTGCGCCCCCTGGCAGGGCCTCTGGATGGGGCGGCACGTGATCGGCCGGTCGTCGTCAGCCGGCATCTGTCTCGACGATCCGCGGGTCGAACTCCACCATGCACTCATCGAGATCGATGAGGACGGGCTCTGGATGACTCAACTGACGGGTCACGTGCCGCTGCGCGTCGACGGCGAGCCGATCGGCATCGCACGCGAGATCGTTCTGCCAGCAGTGATCTCGATCGGGTCGAGCGAACTGCGCTTTCGGCGCGCAGGCGACGCGAGGCGAATCGAGGCGGTCGGACCGCACTGGGAGTCTCCGCGCACCGATCTCGGCACGATTGTCGAGGCTCCGAACGATCCTTGGCGGCGCGTCGTGCACCGCGCTGCCGATCATCCCGACCGTGACGTCGCGCCGCTCATTGCGGTTCCGCTCGCCGCAACGACACACCGAGCCCCTCCGGCAACAGCATTGATCGGCGCTGCCGTCGCGGTGCTCGGTGCCGGCGTCATCGCCATCGTGTTGGGTCAGATGATGTTCGCGTTGTTCGCGGTCTTCGGTGCAGGCGCATCCGCGATCACCTGGGTGGTCGGCGCCGCTTCGGCGTGGCGATCGAATCGGCGTGAACGACGGCGAGCGGCGACGGACCGGCTGCGCTTTCTCGCCGACCTGGAACGTGAACGCGAGGGAGCGCGCGACCGACGTCGGAGCGCGGCGCCCGCGGTGGAGGACGTCATCGCGACAGGGACGGCGATGGCACAACGAGCCGTGGTCCGGTCCGGTGTGTGGCGTCGTCGCCCCCGTGGGCAAGGCAGCGGGCAAGGTCGTGGCGAAGACGGTGGCGACGACAGTCGCCGGACTGGTGATCCTGCACAATTTCGCGTGGTCGTTGGCCGAGGGACGAGCCGTTGGAACCCGGTGTTCGACGGCGACGTGCCCGTTGACCTCGCGAGCGAGGCCGAACGAGCAACGCTGCTCGAGGATGTGCCCGACACTGTGGCGTTGACCTGCGGTGACGTTGTCACCGTGACAGGAGATCGCGCCGCCAGACACTCGCTGGTCCGGTCGATGTTGTGTCAGCTCGCCGTGATGTATGGACCCGCTGATTGGCAGTTGGTGG
>CAXMZV010000382.1:0-4654 GCA_964199985.1 Candidatus Ilumatobacter isfjordensis
AAGCAGTGGGCTGTACTTGAGCACGGGTTGACGGCCATCCACCTTTTCTACGGTGCGCACGTACTGTTCAGTTCCGATTGACCTACCGGTCCTCCCTGCCGGATCTGCTTGGCCCGATGGCCCTCGCTGCGTCACGACACTGTGTGCGGAGGGAGGGCCGAGCTGCGGCGCCGCCTGCCCACGACCTACGTGGTCACGTGCGTCGAATTGTGCGGACCGACCGAGTGCAGTGCCGCAACTCAGACCGATCGGTGTGTGCTCGTTCGAGGTGAACTGAAGGTCTGTTGTGTCGTCGCGCGGCGCGACACTGGCTCGACCGATTGGGGTCTCGAACATGCCCAGCGACGTCGCTTTCGTCTTCATCGAGGTGAAGGTGGGCGAGGTCCACGGCCTGAAACACCGGGATCAGGATGAGGCGGGTAATCGACGCTTTCAGCAGTCGTTTCAATAGGTGCCTGCTGTTGATCCGCCGTCGATGACGATGGTGGTGCCGGAGATGAAGCCGCCAGCCTGGGGGGCAAGGACCAAGAGCGCGCTGTCGAGGCCCGCGGCAGAGCCGATTCGTCCCAGTGAGGTCTTGGCAGCGATGCCGTTGACGGATGTGGCGTTACTAGTGAGTGGGGCGGTCATCTCGGTCTCGACGGTACCGGGAGCAATCGGGTGGACGCTGATTTCATCGCTTCCGAGTTGAACGAGTCGACGCCCCTGGTCTCCGTCTGTACCGGCTGCCCTGTTCTGCGCGTCGGCGGCGGCCGGACGGATGGCGGTGCGGGGGGTTCACGCTTCGGACACATCCCGGAAATCTGACCCTCGTAGCTTCTCGCTGGTCCACCGGGAAGACGTCTCGTTCGAGCGGTGGGCAATCGTGAACAACCCCCTAAGGAGCCCCATGCGTAACCGAAGTGCCCTACGAATTGCCGTGCCCCTGCTCGCATCGCTCGCCTTGGTGGCGAGCGCTTGCGGTAGCGACACCGAAGCGAGCCCCAGCGCGAGTGACGTCCCCGACGACGCCGAAGCGACCGACGGAACGGAGGCGCCCGACGGCGCCGAAGCGGCGTCTGGCAACATCTGCGTCGAAGGCGACATCGACGAACTCGGGTTCTTGAACTCGACTTCGGGTGTGATGGCCATCAGCGAACAGACGGTGCGCGACTCGCTGATCCTCGCTTCCGAGGAGATCAACGCCGCCGGCGGAATCCTCGGAAAGCAAATCGAATTCATCGAAGAGGACGGCCAGAGCGAGCCGACCATCTTCGCTGAGAAGATCAGCAAGCTGCTCACCGAGGACAACGTCGCTGCTGTATTCGGTGGTTGGACCTCGGCGTCTCGCAAGGCGATGCTGCCCGTCGTCGAAGGAGCGAACGGCCTGCTGTTCTACCCCGTGCAGTACGAGGGTCTCGAAGCATCGAAGAACATCTACTACACGGGCGCGACCACCAACCAACAGATCATTCCCGCAATGGACTTCCTGGCATCGGAGGGCGTCGAGACGCTGTTCCTGGCAGGGTCCGACTACGTGTTCCCCCGCACCGCGAACAAGATCATCAAGCAGTACGCAGCTGAGCTCGGCATCGAGATCGTTGGCGAGGAGTACGTGCCGCTCGACAGCGACGACTGGACGACACAGGTCGCGAAGATCGCTGAAGCGCAGCCCGATTTCGTGTTCAACACGATCAACGGTTCGTCGAACGTGGGCTTCATCAAGGCGTACGACGAGGCCGGCCTCGGTGCCGACAACTCGCCGATCATTTCGGTGTCGATTGCCGAAGAAGAGGCTCCCTCGATGGGCGTCGATCTCACCGGTCAGTACGCCGCCTGGAACTACTTCCAAAGCGTCGAAAGCCCCGAGAACACGACGTTCATCGAAGCGTTCCAGGCCAAGTACGAAGGCCGGCCGACGTCCGACCCGATGGAAGCGGCGTACACCTCGCTCTACCTCTACGCCAACATGGTCGAGAAGGCTGAGTCGTTCTGCGTCGACGCGGTGAACGCTGCATCCGGTGGTGTGACCTTTGCTTCACCTGAAGGCATGGTCACGGTCAACGGGGAGAACCACCACATCGCCAAGACTGGCTTAATCGGCCAGATCAACGCCGACAACCAATTCGACATCGTGTGGAGCTCCGAGGGTCCGATCGAGCCCGATCCGTTCCTCGAGGGTTACGCCTGGTGGGACCCGAGCGCCGGCTGACACTCAGCTGCAATGAGTGCATTCGTCGGGGGTGGTCATCCCTGAGCTGGGCCACCCCCGACGCGCACCCCCTTCGACAATGATCCGAAAGAAGAAGATGGACGTACTGACCACACCGTTCTTGACCGGAACCGCGAGCGGCGCAATCTTGTTGATGGCCGCACTCGGCCTCACGCTGACATTTGGGCAGATGGGCGTGATCAACATGGCGAACGGTGAGTTCCTGATGGTCGGCGCGTATGTCGCCTACCTCACCCAGCAGGTGATCGGCGCTGCAGGGGTGTCGATCGTGCTCGCGCTTCCGGTGGCGTTCATCGTGGCCGGTCTGCTGGGCCTGCTGCTCGAAGCCACCGTCATCCAATGGATGTACGAGCGACCTCTCGACACGTTGCTCGCCACCGTCGGTGTGGCCTTGGTGCTCCAACAGTTGGCCCAAGACATCTTCGGTGCACAAGGTGACCCGGTTACCGCGCCGAGTTGGATGGCCGGACGCATTTCGGTGTTCGGCTACGGGTGGCCCCATCGCCAGCTCTTCACCATCATGCTCGCACTCGGAACGTTCGCCGCGCTCAGCGCATTCCTCAAATACAGCAGCTTCGGCAGGCGGATTCGAGCGACGGTGCAGAACCGACAGCTCGCCGAGACATTGGGGGTCTCGACCCGAAACGTCGACCGCATCACCTTCTTCCTGGGCTCGGGCCTCGCGGGTCTCGGCGGCGTCGCCGTCGCGCTGATCTCGGGCACGAATCCGACACTCGGTACGGCGTACATCATCCCCGCATTCCTCGTCGTCGTCATGGGCGGCATCGGCCAGCTGAAGGGCACGGTGATCGCTGCCTGGGCCGTCGGTGTGGCGACCGCCTTCTTGACCGACTGGACCAGCGGCAGCATGGCGCAAGTCATCACCTTCGCTCTCGTCGTGGTCTTCCTCGTGATCAGGCCACAGGGCCTCTTCACCGTTCGGACGAGGTCACTGGCATGACGCTGACCGCAACGGAATCGGCCGAGACCCCCGATGTCGAGCAGGGTGACACAGCGGAAAGTGCTGTGCCAGAACGAGCCTCGACGTCAATCGCGCGGCGTCTGAACACGTTTGGTCCGCTGATCGGCATCACCGTATTGGCCGTGCTGCTGTTGGTGTGGGCTCCGAGTGCGCTGAGCACCTTCCGACTCAGCAACCTCGGTAGGTACTGCGCCCTGGCGCTCGCGTCGATGGGCATCGGCCTGGCCTGGGGTCGCGGCGGCATGTTGACCATGGGCCAAGGCGTGTTCTTCGGTCTCGGCGCCTATGCGATGGCCATGCACATGAAACTCGAGGCTGCCGGCCCGGGCGGGGTTCCTGATTTCATGACGCTGTACGGCGACGGCACCATGCCCTCTTGGTGGGAGCCGTTCCGCAGTGGGCCGTTCACCCTGTTCGCCATCGTGGCCCTGCCCGCTGTGGTGTCGTTCGTGCTCGGCTTTGCGATCCTGAAACGCCGAGTGAAGGGTGCGTACTTCGCGATCCTCACCCAGGCCATGGCGGTCGCGTTCGCGACGTTGCTGGTCGCGACGATCAAGCAGACCGGTGGCTTCAACGGCCTGAATTCATTCTCGACCGTCTTCGGCCACAACCTGTACGACCCGGCGGTCCAGAAGAACATCTACCGCGTCGCAGCAGGATTGGTCATCGTGTTTCTCGTAATCCTCTGGCAGCTCTACCGGAGCCGCTTCGGTGAACTGCTCGTTGCGACCCGAGACGCGGAGGAACGCGTCCGCTTCCTCGGCTACGACCCCGCCAACATCAAGCTGGTCGCCTTCATGGTGGCGTCGGTGATGGCAAGCATCGGCGGCGCCATGTTCGTGCCGATCGCTGGCATCATCTCGCCGACCAACGTCGACGCAGCGGCCTCGATCTTCCTGCTTGCCGGTGTCGCGCTCGGCGGCCGAGCCTCGTTGTTCGGCCCAGCGCTCGGCGCGATCGCCGTCGGCTACGGCCGGTCAACGCTCTCGGAGAACTTCCCGACGAAATGGACCTACTTCTTGGGGGCACTCTTCATCGTTGTCGTCGTGCTGCTTCCGGGTGGTGTGGCCTCGCTGTGGACCAGGGCCAAGTTGCGGTGGTCCTCGTCGGACAAGCAGGTGCCGGCGAGTATCGATGCCGGGCATGTTCTTGACCCCAATCACGACCCGAACCTGGCCACACCGGCGGTGGCGACATGACCGCCTCGTTTCTCGGTCAGGACTACTTGGAGATCCGCGACCTGACCGTCGACTTCGATGGCTTCAAGGCGATTGAGGGCGTCGACCTCACGCTGCAGCAAGGAAGGCTGCACTTCCTCATCGGCCCGAACGGTGCCGGAAAGACCACGCTGGTTGACGCACTGACCGGGCTCGTGAGCGGAACAGGTTCGGCGAGGTTCCGAAACCAGGACCTCCTCGCGATGCAGTCGCACATGATCGTGCGCCTTGGCGTCGGCCGGA
>CAXMZV010000383.1:0-4652 GCA_964199985.1 Candidatus Ilumatobacter isfjordensis
GCGTCCGGGTCGTCGATCTGACCTCGGTCGTGATGGGGCCACTCGCCACGCGCATGCTTGGCGATCTCGGCGCCGACGTCATCCGTGTCGAGAACCCGGGCGGCGACATCTTGCGCCACTACGAACCATCGCGCAGTGCAGGGATGAGTGCGCTCGCCATCAGCATGAACCGCAACAAGCGGAGTGTCGTGCTCGACCTCAAGACCGATGCCGGCATGCGTGCGCTCCACGCCCTCATTGCGACCGCAGATGTGTTCGTCACCACGATGCGGCGGTCGGCACTCGAGCGGCTGGGTCTCGACGATGCGAGCGTCCGAGCGATTCGCCCGGACGTCGTGTACTGCGTCGCGAACGGGTACGGCAGTAACGGGCCGAGTGCCGACAAGGCTGCGTACGACGATGTGATCCAAGCGGCGTCAGGTGTCAGTGATCTCTTCACGTTCTCCGGGGGCGAGCCGCAGTTGATGCCGTCGATCATCGCCGACAAGGTGTGCGGGCTGCACATCGTTCCCGCCATCACCGCGGCGCTGTATCGACGAGCGATGACCGGTGCGGGCGATTCGATCGAGATCCCGATGGCCGAGGTGATGGCGTCGTTCAACCTCATCGAGCACCTCGGTGGGTTGACGTTCGAGCCACCGATCGGACCGTTGAGTTACGCCCGCGTGACCACGCCAAACCGTCGACCGCGTCGGACCCGCGACGGGTGGGTGGTCATCCTCCCCTACAGCACACAGAACTGGCGCGACTTCTTCGACTTCGTCGGCCGACCCGAGTTGATTGACGACACACGCTTCGCCGACCAACGGTCGAGGGTCGCCCACTCCGACACGTTGTACGGAATGCTCGACGATCTCGTTGCCGAGTTCGCCACCTCGGAGCTGCTCGACCTGTGCGACTCACACTCGATTCCGGCTGCGGCAGTGATGTCGCTCGAACACATCGCCGACGACCCACACTTCGCCGCGGTCGATCTCCTCCACGAGGATGTCCACCCGACCGAGGGCCCGTATCGGGTCACTCGTGATCCGATCCGTTTTGCGAGTCGGGGCAACGACCAGGGACTCCCCGTCCGGCATGCACCGCGACTCGGCGAACACACCGCTGAGGTGCTGGCCGAAGTCGGTTGGAGCACGGACGACATCGCCGCGCTCGACACCACCTGACGTCTGGCCGATTGCGATCGGCACCACCGTGACGAGTAGACCGATCGGCATGGACGACTTCTCCGGCAAGACGGCAGTGATCACGGGCGCGGCGAGCGGCATTGGCTTGGAGCTGGCCAAGCAGTTTGGCGCTGCTGGCATGAATCTGGTGCTCGCTGACGTCGAACGACCCGCCCTCGACCAAGCAGAGGCCGAGCTTCGCGATGCCGGCCACGAGGTGATGGCGCAGGAGATCGACGTGCGCGACCACGACCAGATCATCGACCTCGACCGCACGGCACGTGACCGGTTCGGCAAGGTCCATGTGCTCTGCAACAACGCTGGCGTCGGTGCCGGCGGACCCGTGGCCGATCCCGACAACCTCGAGGCCTGGCGGTGGACGATCGACATCAACCTGTGGGGTGTCATCTACGGCTGCAAGGTGTTTCTCCCCGCCATGATCGAGCACGGCGAGCAGTGCCACATCGTGAACACCGCGTCGATGGCCGGTCTGGGCTCTGCGCCGATGATGGGGCCGTACAACATCTCGAAGTACGGCGTCGTTGCGCTCTCAGAAACACTGAGCAAGGAGATGCAAATGATGCAGACCGCCGTCGGTGTGTCGGTGCTCTGCCCCGCCTTCGTCGCCACCGGCATCGCCACCAGCGACCGCAACATGCCCGACGCCGTTCGCTCGACGCTCCCGGAGCGACCGGCCGAAAGCGGCTTCCAGACCCAGATCGAGGCGATGGTCGCGAGCGGCATCAGCACCGAAGTGGTCGGCCAACACGTGCTCGACGCGGTTCGCAACGATCGCTTCTGGATCCTCACCCACGATGAGGCGAAGGCCGGCGTCACTGCGCGGGCCGACGAAATCGTCAACGGCGTCAACCCGTCGATGAGCGCCGGTTTCGCCTGACGCCGACGTCGAAGCGATCAGCGGTCGAACGGAGTTCCGTCGAGGAGTTCTCCGGTGAGACCTTCGACGCGTTCGTCCTTCTCAGCAGCACCTTCGAAGTCGACCTGCCGCCACGCCTCGAACACGACGACTGACACCGCGTTGGCAAGGTTGAGGCTGCGGTTGTTCGGTCGCAGCGGGATGGTGAGCGAGTGGGCCGGGTCGAACTGGGCACTGACGTCCTCATCAAGGCCCGATCCTTCACACCCGAACACGAGCACGTCGTCTGACCGATAGCTGACGTCGGTGTACCGGCGGGTGGAGTGCGTCGAGAACGCAAACCAGCGGCCAGGCAGTGCGGCACGCACGCTGGCCAGGTCGGGATGCACCGTCATCCTGGTGCGTTCGTGGTAGTCGAGACCGCCACGCTTCAACAACGAGTCGTCGAGCCGGAAACCGAGCGGTTCAACGAGATGCAGCTCGTTGCCGGTGTTCGCGCAGAGCCGGATCAAGTTGCCCGTGTTGGGCGCGATCTGCGGGTTTACCAACACGATGTGCACCAAGCCAACGGTACCCCTGCTCGTTCGCGTGTGGACGCCCGACAGGACAACCGGGATGGGCTTTGCCACAATGTGGCGATGTTGATCTCCGTACGACGCACTGCGGCAGCGCTTGCTGCAGCCGGCATCGTCCTCACCGCCTGCGGGACCGCAGAAGAGTCCGTGCCCGATACCGCCGGTGCGGCCGACGAACCTGCGCTGGCTCCAACGGAGTCTGACGGCGGCGATGCTCCGGTTGAGACCGAAGCGCCGACCGAGTCCGAGGCTCCCGTGGCGTCCGAATCCACAGCACCACCAGTCGAAGAGACACCGGCCGCAACTGATCCGCCGGCCGCCCCGGTTCCCGACGCAGTGATCGGTGGACGAGCTCTCGCGTCAGAGCTCTCCACAGCATCGGACTTCTCCGAGAACGCGCTCCCCGACATCCAGGTTGACGACATCCGACGTGAGATGAAGGTGAGTCTGCGCAACGTGTTCCCCGCCGAGCGGCCGGTGCTGTTCTGGTTGTGGGCTCCGCATTGACCCAGCTGTCGTCGGGAAGCTCCCGATGTCGAGCAGTTTGCTCGTGATCATCTCCAAGACGTCGAAGTGATCGGCCTCGGCACCCAGGACAGCCTCGGCCAGGCCGAGGACTTCGTCGAGGACTACGGCACCGAGTCGTTCACCATGTTGTGGGACGAATCGTTCCAGTCCTGGCAAGCGCTCGGCATCACGTCGCAGCCCGCTGCGGTGATGTTTGCTGCCGACGGCACGCCGATCACCGGCTGGATCGGTGCGTTCCCCGAGGACGAGGTCGTGCGACTGGCGGCCGAGAGCCAAGCCAGCTGATCACAAACGCTGGAGCCTCTCGTGTTATAGGCTCTCACTCATCCGTGAAGTGATTTCACCAAGATGAGAGGATCCGGGATTCCCATGCAAGATCGTGCTCGAGTGGTCATCATCGGTGGCGGCGTCCACGGCGCCTCCCTGCTCTACCACCTCACCCTCGAGGGCTGGACCGACGTGCTGCTCATCGAGAAGGCCGAACTCACCTCGGGCTCAACGTGGCACGCGGCCGGTCAGATCACTCGGTCGGTCAGCGACTACACCACCGCCGCGTTCCACGACTATGCGATCAACCTCTACACCCACCTCGAAGACGACACCGGCCAGGGCATCTCGTTCCATCAGCCCGGCGGACTCCGCGTGGCATTCAACGAGTTGGAGATGGATCAACTCAAAACGCACTTCGGTTCGGGCCGATACCTCGGCTACCCCATCGAACTGGTCAGCCCGACTGCGGCCGCCGAGTACAACCCGCTCTATGACTTCACCGGTGCGCTCGGCGCGATCTGGACCGAGGGTGAAGGCCACGTCGACCCGTCGGGAGTGACCATGGCGTTCGCCAACGGAGCGCGCGACAAGGGCGCAACGATTACCCGCCGCAACCGCGTCCTCGAAGTCAGCACATTGCCGAATGGCGAGTGGCAAGTGGTGACCGAGCAGGGCACCGTCACCTGCGAGCACGTCGTCGACTGCGCCGGGTGCTACGGCCATCAGGTCGGCCAGATGAGTGGCTTCAACGTGCCGCAAGCCAACGTGCTGCACCACTACCTCGTGACCGACGAGGTCCCCGAACTCATCCAGATGAAGGAGGAAACCGGCTGGGAGATGCCGGTCATGCGCGACAACCTCGTCGCTGGCTACATCCGCCAGGAACAGACCGCCGGTCTCATCGGCATCTATGAAACGCGTGGCGCAGAGTCGGTCTGGGACGACGGCGTGCCATGGGACGCAGAGAACCCATTGTTCCCTGCGGACTACGACAAGATCGCGCCCTGGCTCTCCGAAGCATTCAGCCGCGTACCCACGTACGGCGAGGTCGGCATCAAGAGCGTCATCCACGGGGCGATCACCCACACGACCGATGCCCACATGCTGCTCGGCCCTGCGCCAGGTGTGAAGAACTACTGGCTCAACACCGGCTCGTCGATCGGCCTCGCGTGGGGTCCCGGGGCCGGGCGCGAACTCGCACGCTGGATCGTGCATGGCGAGACCGAACTCAACCTG
>CAXMZV010000384.1:0-4640 GCA_964199985.1 Candidatus Ilumatobacter isfjordensis
ACTGCCTCGATTGTGATGCCCTCGTTGGTATATCGACGCGATCGACTCCGATCTTGAACGATTCCACACACGTTGGTGACACGTAGCGCCAACGTGACCACCGACGATGGCATTCGATATCCAACGGGAGTCGAACTCAGATCGAGTACCCGCACCACGTCCAAGAATCCGGCGGTGATCCGCCAGCAATAGCATAGGGCGCCGTGGGAGGAGGACGGACGACGCGACGCCAGCAAGGCCGTGGCTCGCGCAGTGTCGAGCGGTCGGCGATCTGGGCGTTCGTCCCCGTCGTTGCAATGGCTCCGTTCACCCTGATCGCACTGGCCGTGTTCTGGTTGCCGTTGCGCCTCGTCAGCGACGTGCCGTTCTGGTCGATCGTTGTGGCGTTCTCGTGCCTCGGCCTGCTGCTGTTCGTCCGCCCATTCCAAGCCGCCGTCCTCACTCCACTGCTCGGCGCACGCCAGCCGGACCCGATCGAGGCCGAGAGAATCATCACGGCCTGGCATGCCATCGCTCAAGCCAACGGCCTCCCGACGGATCGCTATGTGGTGAGGGTCCTGCCGTCGGACGAACTGAACGCCTTCGCCTGCGGAGGCCACCTCATGGTGGTCACGTCATTCGCGGCCGCCCGGCTCAGCGAGGCGCAGTTGCGCGGCGTGTTGGCCCACGAGCTCAGCCATCACCTGGGACTGCACACCGTGGCCATCACGATCGGCCACTGGATGTCGGCACCGGTCGTCCTGCTGGCGCGCATCGGTTTCTTCTTCGAGAATGTCGCACACGCAGCCGCGCAGAGCTTCGGGCGCCGGTCGCCCGTGATCGAGGCGATCGGCATACTGACGGCTGCGGTGTTCCAGGGAGCGGGGTGGGCACTCAGCGCGGCGCTCCGCGCTGGCGACGCGCTCGGCAACTACGTCGGTCACTCATCGGAGTTCGAGGCCGACAAGCGCGCCGTCGCCATGGGCTTCGGGCCTGACTTGGCGAGTGCATTGCGAGCCGTGCTTGCCAATGGGTCAGGCGCACGACCCATCGGCTGGCGAGGTCGCCTCGCCGCCTCTCACCCTGCAGCGCGCACCCGAGTCGCGCGAATCGAAGCATTGTCCCGCCACCCCGCTCGCTGAACCGTCCCATTCTGCCCCGGCCAGACGGGACAGGTCAGGCGGTGATGGAGGCAACTGTGGCGTCGAGCACCCGGACGAGGTCGGCAGGCGCCAGCCCGATGTCGAGCCCTCTGCGCCCTCCGCTGACGTAGATCGTGTCGAACAGCTCGGCCGATTCGTCGATCATCGTGCGCAGCTGACGCCGCTGCCCCAGCGGACTGATGCCGCCAACGACGTATCCGGACGACCGTTCAGCGACCGCCAGATCACACATCGACACCTTCTTCACGTTCGCTGCCGCGGCGACCAGCTTCATCGACAACTGACAACTCACTGGCAGGACGGCGACGATCAACTCATTGGACTCGCTGACCACGACCAGCGTCTTGAAGACCTCGTCAGTCGAGAGGCCCAGCGCCTCGGCGGCCTCGCGGCCAAAGTCACGCAACTCGCCGTCACCGGACAGGTGACGGTCGTACTCGCTGAGGCCGAAAGAGATCCCTGCTGCTTCGAGCATCGTCACTGCCGGCGTCACGATGACCATTGTTGCCCGGTCAACTTGTGCCTGACACAACGTGACCGGCCAGACTTGGCCGGTGCGCCTTTCTGTCGAACCGTCAACGTCACCTGCCGGCTACGACTTCACGCACGAGATTCGGGTGCGCTTCGTCGAGACCGACGCCATGGGCATCGTGCACCACAGCAACTACCTCGCCTACTTCGAGGAAGCTCGTGTCGCATTTCTCGCACACGTTGGGCATCCGTTCACCGAGTGGCGTGAGGCCGGTCTCGAATCGCCCGTGCTCGAATCCTTCGTCACCTACCGCCAGCCGCTGCACTTCGACGACGTGATCACCATCCATCTCGCGCTGGCCGACGTGACCCGAGCAACATTTCAGATGGCCTACCTCATCACTGTGGGCGACACGGCACACTCGACCGGAGTCACGGTGCACGGCTGCATCAGGGCCGCGACGGGTCGGCCGACGCGCCTGCCGGCATGGCTCGTCGAGATGGGCTCCTGACGTCTTCGCTGATCACTCCAGCCTTGCCAGGTTCGGTGTCGGGCCCCGCTCGCAGATCGCCGAGCCGACGGCCGGTGATCAAGTCGAACACGTGGGTCTCACGGACGTCGAGATCGAGTCGAAGCGGCTCCCACAGGCTCACGGTCTCCTGCGCATCGGCGTAGAGCCGGATGGCGGACCGCGCACTCGACTCGTTCACTGCTTGGTCGGCAACCATGTCGATGCCAGGGCAGTCGATGGTCGCGTGCACGAGCTGTTCTGACCCCAAGTGTTCCGTGAAATCGACGCTCGCCATGATCGGGCCATGTGTGCGGCGACGCAGCGCCTCGGGCCGCAGGCCAATCGCGAGTTCGCGACCGATCCATCCGTCGAGCTGGCCGGCGTCGGGCAGCGGAATCCGGAACGAACCGATCACCAGGACATACCGCGCTCCCTCGTCCACCTCAGCGTCGGTCAACATGATCTCACCGGGCACGATGCTCATCGGGGGCGATCCCATGAACTGCGCAACGAACACGTCGGCGGGCTTGCGGTACACGTCGAGCGGTGTACCCATTTGCGCCACTCGACCGCTGCGCATCACCACGACGCGGTCGGCCATCGACATCGCCTCCACCTGGTCGTGGGTGACATACAGCGTCGTTGCCTGGAGCTGGTGCTGGATCTTGGTGATCTCGACGCGGGCTGCCGTGCGCAATTTGGCGTCAAGGTTCGACATCGGCTCGTCCATCAGAAACAGACGCGGATTGCGGATAATCGCACGTCCCATCGACACCCGTTGCTGTTGTCCACCCGAGAGACGGCGCGGTGTCATCTCGAGCACGTCACGGAGGCCGAGCACACCAGCCATACGCTCGACACGAGCGCGAACTTCGGCGCGGTGGAGGCCTGCCATCCGGAGCGGGAAGCCCAGATTTTCGGCCACGGTCATGTGCGGGTACAGCGCATGCTGTTGGAACGCCATGGCGATGTCGCGTTGCTGTGCAGTCTGGTCATTGACCACTTCGCCGTCCATGCGAATCTCACCGCCAGTCGGTGCTTCGAGCCCGGCGACCATCCGCAACACCGTGGTCTTGCCACAGCCCGACGGACCAACGATTGCCAGGAACTCACCATCAGTAATCGAGATGTCCACGTTGTCGACCGCGACCGTTCCGTCGGGAAACACCTTGCGGAGACTGCGGAGTTCGAGCGTCGACATGATTGGTTGTCGTGACACTTTCGGGTCTCGGGAGAAAACGCAAGAGCGGGTTTGACTCTCCCCTGGGAGGAGAGTGAAATCATCACCTCCGACACCACAACACGAACCAGGAGTTCACCCATGAGTCTGTCCGTTGCTTCCATCACCATCGATTGCCACGACGCGCAGAAGGTCGCCAGCTTCTGGTCGGCGGCGTTCGACGCGCCGCTCGACCCCGAGCCGGCTCCGAGTCAGTTCTTCGCCTCACTGGGTCGGAGCAATCCCGACGCTGACGTGACGATGATGTTCATCAACGTGCCCGAGTCGAAGACGATCAAGAATCGCATGCACCTCGACCTGCAGGCGGACGATCGGGAAGCCGAAGTTGACCGTCTGGTCGGGCTCGGCGCCACGCTCGTGCACGACAAAGACGAGTGGGGGGTGCGCTGGACCACCCTCACCGACCCTGAAGGCAACGAATTCTGCGTCGCCACCCACTGACGTTTTGAGCTGAATCGTTAGAGGGCGCGCATGCTGTTGTTACGGGCGTTGTGCTCGACTTCGGCGAGGCCGAGCACTTCGAGCACTGGCGGCACGTAGTTGCCGAAGCGGCCGCGCAGCCCCTTCTTGAGGCCGTACCAGCCACCGACCGGATTGTCCGATGACCGACCCCAGGCTTCCACCGTGTCGGGTTTCGCTTCTTTCTGTTCGTCGGCATTGCCCAGCAATATCCAGTCGCCGCGAGCGACCAACATCGCGTGGAGCTCGTCGATGCAGCTGAGGTGGTACCTCAACTCCGTTGCGCCGACCTGGACGACGAGCACCGGCGGCTCGGCAGCAGGATCGCGGTACGCCTCGAACTCGGACTTGCCGGGTGGCGTGGTGAGAATCCATGGGTCCTCCGAAGTGCCGGTGCCGTCGCTCATGTGTGTGTGCCCTTCTGGTCGGTGTCGAGAGTGTGCTTTGCATCATGACGACCAATACATGCCATCTCTTGTCATGATTTCCGACAAACTTGTCGCATGCGTGCCGGACGCCTTGTCTCACGTGCGATCACGACGGGAGGCTCACTTGTCTTCTCGGTGGAGCAGAGCGGATCGACGACCTCCACCGACCCTGGTTCCTGCTAGTCCGGGCAACCGACCGAACGCTCACTCCTTCCTGACGATCAGCCGCCATCACATGCGCTGAGTCAGGCCACCGTCGACAACGAAGATCTCACCCGACGTGTACTTGTTACGCAGCAGAGCGAGCACGGCTTCGGCGCAGTCATCCGGCGTGGCAGATCGCGGGATCGGTGCCGTGGCGGCGACAGCGGCGTGCATCGCATCCCAG
>CAXMZV010000385.1:0-4636 GCA_964199985.1 Candidatus Ilumatobacter isfjordensis
GCGGCTTGGATCGACATCGTTGCGCTCACTGTTCGAGCGCGTCGCTACGCCGTTGGCGGCACCGGGAACGCCGGGTTGTTGGTTGGCGGGTCGGCGAGTGGTCGCGATTGATGCGATGACTCTCGACGTGGCTGACAGCGAGGTGAACGACACCGAGTTCGGTCGGCCCGGCGTGAACAAGGGCGAGAAGTCGGCGTTCCCACAAGCTCGTGTGGTCGCTGTTGCCGAGTGCGGAACCCGGGCGATGTTCGACGCTGTCGTTGGGCCGTACACGACGGGCGAGAACACGCTCGCGATCGATCTGGTCGAGCGGCTGCAGCCGGGGATGGTGCTGCTGGCTGATCGCGGGTTCTGCGGCTATCGGTTGTGGGACAAGGCGCAGGCGACCGGTGCGGATCTGTTGTGGCGAGCGAAGTCGAATATGAAACCGCGCCATATCGAGACCCTCGATGACGGCACCTGGATTGGTGAGATCCGCCCTGGCGGTAATGCCGGGCGGACCGCTGAGCCGCATCGGGTGCGGGTGATCGACTATGCGATTGATGACGGGCGGATCAACGACAACATCTACCGGTTGTTCACCACGATCCTCGACCCGACCGATGCCAGCGCTGTGGATCTTGCTGCCGCGTATGCGCAGCGATGGGAGATCGAGACCGCGTTCGACGAACTCAAAACGCATCAGCGCGGCCCGAAGATCGTGTTGCGTTCCAAGCTTGCTGATCTCGTTTATCAAGAGATCTGGGGGTATCTGTGTTGCCACTACGCGATCCGCACCCTGATGTTCGAAGCCGCCGACCACGCCCGCGTCGACACCGACCGGGTCAGCTTCGTTGCGGCCCTTCGTTTCGCGCGCCGCTCAATTGCACAGGCGCGCGATTTTTCCCCCTCAGGACCCTGACGGACTCTGGCATCACGTCATCGTCATGCTCGCCCAGCGGCTCAACCCGCCCCGTCGACGATGAGCCAACCCGCGCCTCATCAAACGCAAGATGCCCAAATGGCACGTCAAACGAAAACGCCACCACGACTGGCCACAACCCAACAACCGGCCCCCAAAGATCCTGCCATCCACCAGCTAACTGGACGGTATTGGGGTTAGGCCAGCGAAATGATTCCGGCTCAGGACGCTGCGGCTACCAGCGAGGCGGTCACGACAACGACGAACGCAAGCAGGATCCCCTCGGCGGTCACCGAGGATCGGACCGCTGCTTCCACTGCGGGGTCGTCCGGCGCCGCGTCGAGTGTGGGCAACAAGACGAAGTGGTTGTAAGCGCCAAACCCAGAGGTGATCGCGACCGCCGCAATCTTGAGGAGCAGGACCCTGCCCCAGACCGTGCCAGTGAGTTCTCCGAACGAATCGAGGACGAACACCGCCATGATCATGCCCGCCACGGCGACGGCGCCGAGCGCGACCGTGGCGACGCCGGAGAATCGTACGACGAGTGCGTGGGCATGGCCAGGCCGTCCAAGGCGGTGGCGCCCCCAAAGCAGCGCGGCCATGGTGATCACGCCGCCGGCCCAGACCGAACCAGCGGCGACGTGCACCGAGTTGAGGACAGCATGTACCACGCGCGGGCCTCGGCTCACGGTGTGACCATCGAACCAGAACGAGCCGAGAATGACGGCGGTGGCGACTCCGATCGTCCACGAACCCTGGTCCGGTACCCATCGAAGGTTCTGGTTCGGTTGCACATCGGGGTCCGAGACCGTTCGTGGTCCTTCGGAATCGAGATGCCCCTGCGATCTTGTCGTGCGTGGCATGTCGAGGACAGCAGACGACAGCGACATGGGCGCGGAACGCGCCCGTTTGATTGTCGGAACGAAGCCCACCGCGAGGATGGCGCCGCCGACGATCCGGAGCACCGTCGAGAATCCCGCGGATGCCGTCCACGAGTCGCCGAGGCCCGCACCAGCGATGCGGGCGACGCCGACGTATTCGATTGCGGCGCCCAGCGCGAGGCTCGCTCCGAGGACTCGAACCGCGGTGAAACCGGCACGAAGTTCGTCACGTCGCCCGACCAGGGTCGTTGCCAGGAACGCGAGGAGGCCGAGCGCGATCACGAGCGAGCCGTAGCTGATAACACGGCCGATGCGGGCGACGGTTTCCCCCGGGCGCGAGCTGTCGACCGCGAGGAACGTGTCCAAGTCGACTGCGTTCGCAACCGGCGGATTCGGATCGCTGGTCACTGTCTCGGGGGCGACAGCGACGGTTTCGGAGTCGGCCACAAGTGGGTCAACGAGTTCCGCGGCGGGCGTTGTGAACGAGAACGAACCTTCGATCGGGTGCGCATCCGGTGCAGCGACGCTCCAGCGGACGCCGTTGGCGCCACCGGTGAGGGGTGGATCGAATGTCAACGTGAAGACCCGGTCCTCGACGACGCTGACCGACGACGGCACACGTGTCTTGCCCGTGGGATCGAGCACGACGAAACCGTCACCGGCCGGCGACGCGGTGTTGGTGAAGCTGATGATGATCGTCGTCAACGGTGCGTCGAGGGTTGCCCCGTCCGCGGGGATCGACGACTCGAATCCCGTGTGTGCTGAGACGGACCCACTTGAAATGGCGAGCGAGCCGACGATGATGGTCAGCAGGCCCGCGACCAACACCCAAACCGATTGAATCGAGGTTGCACGCGGGCCGCGTTCTGCCACTGAGATTCCGTGGGGGGTCGACATGGGGCCTCAGCCTACGACATGATGTCGTAGGCACAACGTCATGGGACCGTAATATTTGGCTCTGCCTGTAAAGCGCAACCGACGCGAGGTTCCTCGTCTCCGTGAACGTTTGGATCGCTGTGCAGTCCGTACCATCGTGGGAGACGAACAGCCGGAGGACACGTACATGAGACGCCCCGCGACGAACCCCGCAATCGCGAGCAGGCGCCGCTCGGTGGCCACGCTTGCGGCGATGGCCATCGTCGTTGCGGGCTGCTCGAGTTCCGGCGACGCCGGCACCGCAGTTGAACCGATCGAGCCGATCCTCGCCGGCGAGATCGAGATCGTTCCCGATCGATCCGCCACCAGTGCGACGTTCATGGTCGAGACGACAATCCCCGTTGCGTGCGCGGTCATCTACGGGATCGACGATTCCTTCGGGTCGATTGCCGTCGACAACGACATGGAGGGCGGGGCGCACGAGGATCATGGGCCGCTGCTCACCGGGCTTGACCCCGATACCGAGTACACGTACGTGCTCCAGGGCTCGGACGCAGCTGGCACGATCTACCGCAGCGACACGATGACGTTCCGCACTCCGCCCGTCGTCGACGACGGTGTGGGTGAGAATGTCGCGACGACGGCGACGATTGCCGGGGTCAGCTCGGCGTTCTCGGACGCGTTTGCCGCCGAGTTGGCCATCGACGGTGACTTGGCGAGTGAATGGTCCTCCGCGGGCGACGGTGACGATGCGTGGATCGAAGTCGACCTTGGTGAAACGCGTGAGGTCAGCGCGATCGCGTTCCGAACCCGGGAGATGACCGACGGCTCGGCGATCACGGCCAGCTTCACGGTGACGATCGATGGCAGTGTCTTCGGTCCGTTCCCGACGGGAAGTACACCGTCGGAACTCGGCCAGCCGGTCGCGGGTCGCATGCTGCGGTTCGACGCCGAGCAGACGACGGGCGGCAATACGGGCGCCACCGAAATCGAGATCTACGCAGCCCGATGACCGGCGCGGTCAGGTGACGATGACCGGTGTGCCGATCGTGGCGAAGGCCCACATGAATTCGGAATCGAGATTGTGTTGTCGTTGGCAGCCGCCCGAGAGACGGGTTCCCAGTTCATCGGTGGTCATGTACGGCGAGTCGTCTGAGACGTGGAGGGGGATCGCGTGGAAACCAATGGCGCCCCGGTCGGTCTTCAGCCACCGGATCATCTGGGGCAGCCAGGCCTTGCCGTTCCAGGCGGTCGACATCTCCGAGCGGCTGTAGACCTCGTGCGTGCCGGGCACTTCGTTGCTGTATTGGGACCCGGCAACGAGCCACGAGCGGATGATCTCGCCACCATCGCTGACGGCCCAGGCGCGCTGGCCGGCACGGTCGTACACGACTCGGCGGCCCGACCCCGAGTTGTCCGGTAGCGGTGGAGCGTCGGCGCCCGCAGATGCGACAGGTGAGAGCGTCACGCCCCAGAGGTCGGTGGCGCCTGGCGCGGGCGGTGGTGTCCGAACGACAAGCGATTCCTCGTCGGGCCAGATGCCGAGTGCGAGCGAACTCTCGCGTCCGATGACGCCGTCGACGTACAGATCCTCGGCGGCCTGATAGGACATCACTGCGTTGAGCGTCGAGTCACCGAACTCGCCGGTGATCGCGCCGTCGAGAAATCCCACCGCTTGAAGCGCGTCTTGCAGGCACGCGACGCCGTCGCCCGATGCGCCGAGACGCAACGAAAGTGCCCCGATCGTGCATCCACCGTCGTTGCGGAGCTGTTCGAGCTCTGTTGCTGGCTCGTCTGCGTTCTGTGTGGGGTCGGCGATTGCGAGGTCCGACGTGTCGTTGAAGTCGAAGCTGAAGTTGTCGACGGCGGCTAAAGCCGGCGCAGCTGTGGTCCCAGCCGCAGCCAGCTCGTCACTGGATCCACTCGCCGTGACGACGACACCGATGGCCGCGACTCCGATGAGGCCGGCCGCAGCGGC
>CAXMZV010000386.1:0-4622 GCA_964199985.1 Candidatus Ilumatobacter isfjordensis
TGCCTCCCCCGGCAAGATCTTCTGTATCGGGGTCAATTACGGCGGCCGCAACGCGGAGTACAAGGATGGCCAGGACGCCCCGACCAAGCCGAGCGTGTTCGTCCGGTTCCCGAGTTCGTTCACGGGCCACGATCAGTCGCTCATTCGTCCACCGGAAAGCCCGCAGCTCGACTACGAAGGAGAGATCGTGGCCGTCATCGGCACCGGCGGACGACGCATCCCGCGCTCGGAGGCCCGCGACCACATCGCTGGCCTCACGCTCGGCAATGAGGGCACGATTCGCGACTGGGTCCGCCACGCGAAGTTCAACGTCACGCAGGGCAAGAACTGGGACTCGTCGGGCTCGATCGGGCCGTGGATGACGACCCTTGACGAGATCGGGGAGTTCGAGGGACTCCACTTGACCACGCACGTGAACGGCGAACTCCGTCAAGACGACACGCCGGCCACGATGGCGTACCCGATCGAGTTCCAGATCGAGTATCTCTCCACCTTCTGCACCCTCGAACCTGGCGACATCATCTTCACCGGCACGCCGACCGGCGCCGGCGCCCGATTCGATCCGCCCCGCTTCCTCGAACCCGGCAACGTCGTCGAAGTCTCCGTGCCCGAGCTCGGCACTCTGCGCAACGGCATTGCCGACGAGGTGATGTCGTGAGCACCGGCACCGCCACGGCTCACCGATCGGCCGGGACCGCGCAAATTCGCGAGTTCGAGCAGTCATTGCCGATGGCCCTGATGCGAGCCCGCGAAGCCGTCATGCGCCACTTCCGACCGATCCTCGCCGACCACGACGTCACCGAGCAGCAGTGGCGAGTGCTGCGCGCACTGAACGACGCGACCGCACCCGTCTCGGTCGGCGAACTGGCCGACCACACCTTCCTTCTCGGCCCGAGCCTCTCGCGCATGCTCGCCTCGCTCGACGAGCGCGGACTGAACGACCGGGCGCCCGGAGACGACGCCAGGCGCGCCGAGATCAGCATCAGTGATGGGGGAATGGCGCTCGTCACCCAGATCGCTCCGCTGAGCGAGGCGGCCTACGACCAGATCGAACACCAGCTCGAACCGGGTGAGCTCGATCAGCTCGCCGACTTGCTCGCGCGACTCGCCGCCCCCGTTCGACCTGCCGCACCAAATCCGACCTGACCCCGACCGAAAGCGCCACGAGATGAGCGAACACAGCAGTTACCACGAGGCCCCCGAGACCCTGGCCACCCCACCGCCCGGTTGTCCGATGCACGCGAACTGGTCACCCCTTGACGACGACTATCTCGTCGACCCATATCCCATCGCCAACGCACTGCGCGACGAGCACCCCGTGTTCTACGCGCCCGACATCGGCCATGTCGTCGTGACGCGCATGGAGGACATCGACGAGGTGTTCATGAACCCCGACGTCTATGCGTCCACCAACGTCCAGGACCCGATCTATCCGCTGGCCGACGAGGCCGCCGCCGTCTTGGCCACTCCCGACTTCAATCCGGTGGCCGTAATGTCGAACAAGCCCGAACCCGATCATGGTCGTATCCGGGTCTACACACGCCAGGGATTCTCCAACCGCCGACTCAAGTCGCTCGAGGGATACATGCGTGACCGCGCCACTGTGTTGCTCGACAAGATGGTGACCGACGGCTCGCCAGCGGAGTTTGTCCAAGCCCTCGCATTCCCGCTTCCTGCCGAAATCGTGTTCCGCTTCCTCGGGTTCCCGCCCGAAGACGACGCGATGGTCAAGTCGTGGTGTGCGAACCGACGAGCGTTCTCGTGGGGCATGCCGACCGCTGAAGAGCAGGTCGAGATCGCCGAAGGCATGGTCAGTTACTGGCGCTATTGCCGCGACTTCGTGGCGCAGCGACGGGACCAGCGCGCCGACGACTTCACCTCTGAACTGCTCGACGCACATGACGCCGACCCTGATCCGACGAACGGCACTGGCCTCAGCTACCAGGAGGTCGAGTCGATTGTCTACGGCTTCTCCTTCGCCGGCCACGACCCGGTCACCGCACTGCTGTGCAACACGCTGCTCTGTCTGCTGCCCCGCCGCGATCAGTGGGACGCACTCTGCGCCGACCCGTCGCTGGCGGCCGCCGCAGTGGAAGAGACGCTGCGTTACGAGTCGAGCCAGATCTCGTGGCGCCGCGTGACGACACAGGACACCACACTCGGTGGAGTCGACCTGCCCGCCGGCACGCGCCTGTATCTCAACTTCGCATCGGCCAACCACCAGCCCGACCTGTTCGAGAACCCTGAGACGTTCGACATCCACCGCCACCGCCCCAACCGGCACATCTCGTTCGGTAAGGGCATCCACTTCTGCGTCGGCAACGGCCTCGCCCGGATGGAAGCACGTCTCGCCCTTGAATTGCTCTCCCAGCGGTTGCCGTCGCTCCGCCTCGTCGAAGACCAGCAGCTCACTTACTTCCCCAACATCACCTTCCGGGGCCCCGATGCGCTCCATCTTGAGTGGGAAGGCAGCACGGTATGAGTCTCTATGCCGTTCAGAAGTTCCTCTTCGAGATCAACCGATCCGAGGACATGCAGGCGCGGTACGTCGCTGACCGCAGGGCCGAGGTTGCAGGGTTCGACCTCACCGACGAGGAGACCGAGGCACTGGTCGCGCCGGACATCGGCAAACTGTTCCACCTCGGCGTGAATGGGCAGATCCTCATGCACTTCGCCGCATTCCACCAGATCGATTGGCAGGACTATCTGCAACGCATGCGCGACGGCATCGCCGAACACGGCCCCGCCCGAGAAGGCGTCTATGCCATGACTACCAGTCTCGACGAGGTGGTCGCACCGGTCCACGAACCCACGACTCCGGAAGGCAACAACTGACATGCCCCTCGTCTTCGCCGGCGTGTGCTCACACGCACCAGGAATCACCGGTCGAGCCGACCAGGCTGACCCCGACGTTCGCGACCGCTTCTACGCCGCGTTCGATCAGATGCGCGTCGACCTCGAAGCGTCGAAACCGGACGCCGTCATCGTCATCGCCGCCGAGCACTTTGCCAACTTCTTCATGAACAACATGCCGTCGTTCGCGATCGGCATGGCTGACAGCTATGACGGACCGATCGAGGATCCGGGTTGGCTCGGCATCGACAAGAGCACGGTGCCAGGAAACCGCGATCTCTCGGAGCGGTTCATCGAACAGGTGATGCAGACCTCCGACGTGAGTTACGCCGAGGAATGGAAGTTCGATCACGGGATCATGGTGCCGCTGCACTTCCTCACCCCGGGCTACGACACGCCCATCATCCCGGTCAATATCAACTGCCAAGGCCCGCCACTGTCGCCGCTGCATCGCTCGTGGACATTCGGCGAGTCGCTGCGCACAGCCTGCGACGCACTGCCCGAACGTCTTGCGATCGTCGGCACCGGCGGTATTTCGCACTGGCCGGCCACACCCGACTCGGGCAAGATCAATGTCGAGTGGGACCTCGATTTCATGGATCGGTGGTGTCGCAATGACCGAGACGCACTGCTCGACTACGACGACCTCACGGTGTACGCCGACGCTGGGCAGGGCGGCTTCGAGATCCGCACGTTCATCTCCGTCGCGGCAGCCGCTGCGGGCGCCAAGGGCACCGTGCACTTCTGCGAGCCGATCCCGATCTTCGCCGTCAGCTGCACGGTTGCCACCTACGACGTCTGACCTTCGTCACCGGGTTGATCGGGCGTAGGGTCGGTCGATGAGTGCGATCGACATTCCGGCCGACTTCGCCGCACTGCATGATCGCGAGTGGGACCGGCTGAGTAGCCCGGGCACCTGGTTCACCGGTGCTGAACGTGTGGCGATCGCCGCGGCGGCTCGCGGCGAGGCCGCCTCCTCCCCCGCCGAGCGCGCCGCCCAGGTGGTCTCCACCGCTCCGGAAACGATCACTCGCGATTGGTTCGACACGCTGCTCGCCGATGGTCTCAGCGTCGAGCAGTACGTCGAGGTGCTCGGCATTGTTGCGCGACTTCGTGCGCTCGACACGACTCGCTTTGGTCTCGGCCACTTTCCGCGCCCGCTCCCTGAGCCACGCGATGGCGATCCCACGCAGGTCACGACCGAAGCGGTGATCGACGGGTCGTGGGTACCAACGATCGGCGTTGCCTTCCCGCCCACCATTCTCAGTGCGGTGCCGCCCGAGAACGAGGCGATGTTCGACATCCACGCCACGCTCTATCTCGCGCCGGACGGCAATCCCGACGGCAACTCGATGGGCAACATGAGCGCTGTCCGGGAGGGTTTGAACCGGTCACAGATGGAGTTCGTGGCAGCTCGGACGTCGCTGTTGAACGACTGCTTCTTTTGACTGTATGCCCACGCTGGGATGCTCCGTGCGAGCGCCCGCCACCACAACGAGGACGTCGACCTGCTCGGCGTCGGCAATGAACATGTCGATGTCGGTCTTCCCGGTGGACGCGTGCTCAGCGCACTGACCGAGGCCGCCGTGCTCCGCGACAGCGACGAGATGGAGCGCGCTCGATCGCAGGCAATCGAGGTGCTCGGCGTGGGTGCCACTGCACGTGCGATTCAGGTCGCAGGCAACTTCGAGATGATGAACCGGCTCCTCGATGCCGTCGGCGTGGGCCCACCCGACGGATTGCTCGCTGTGGGCGATGCCATCGGCGTC
>CAXMZV010000387.1:0-4616 GCA_964199985.1 Candidatus Ilumatobacter isfjordensis
CACAGGTGATCCCCGCGCGTTATGGGACACCTGCCGGTGCGAATATTGCCGGATCTTTCGCTGGCTGGCGGGCGTCTTCGACACGCCGATATGCGTGGCCGACCAATCGAAGGCTCGTAAGCGGTTCACCCGGGTGAAGGTCAAGCCCAGACCACGGCGTCACCGACGACGCGATGATCGATGCGCCCGCTGTCGGCCATGCTCGATCTGGTAGTGCGTGACCGGCCCGCCGGCCACGGTCGCTGCCGCGGGACGCCGCGCGAGCAGCGCGAGCCCGAGGCCGCCGGCGAGCAGCGCGGCGCCGAGCCCGACAATCGTGCCGGCGTCTTCGAGACCGGTGACCGGTTGCGTTGGCAACGTCGTCGTGGTCGGCGTGGTCGTGGTCGGCGTCGTCGTGGTGGTCGTAGCGGGAATCGCCGACTGAACGGTGACGGTGATCGGGAAGTCGACGATTCCGATGTTGACCGTGCCGACAGCGTCGCCCGGCTGGTTTGGTGCGGCGATCATCACTGTCGCGTTGCCCGAAGCATCGACAATGGTCGACTCCTCTTCGACGCCGAGACGGACGACCACAGGGTCGCCCGGCGGAGCACCCGTCACGGTCACCGTGACCGGTGCACCGGGTGCGGGGGTGAGTGGCTCCACCGTGATGTCGACCGTCTGTGCGTGCGCCGCGGCGGCATTGCCGAGTGCCGCCAACGCGACCACAGCGAGAGCGAAGATCGAGCGTCGCACCACGCGAGCCAATCCACTTGGGCTCGTCGTCACCGCGTGTCGATGCAGGTTCGGAACATCGCTCATGCTGCCATCCTTCTCGGTCTTCGCTGGACAGCGCAAGAGAAGTATGGCCCTACGGAGCGTCACTCCCCCGAGTGCCTCGAGCCGGCGCCGAGGATTCCGTTGTATTCACCCTGGCGGAATCAGGAACGAGGCGATCCCATGGATCACACCGTTCGAGGCGAGGATGTCCGGCTTGGAGATCGCGGCGCCTTGAATCCGCAGGGCGTCACCCGCTCCCACGACTTCGAGCAGCGCTCCGCTGATCGTCTGAAGCATCCCCGGCGTGAGCTGGGCCTCCAGGAGGTTTCCTTCGACGACGTAGTAGCCGAGCGCAGCCCGAACACGCGCGGGGTCGTTGCGGAGCTCATTGAGGACCTCCTCGGTGAACACATCGTCGGTCGGCGCGAAGACGGTGTACAGCTTCGCCGCGTCCATCTCGGTACCGAAGCCGGAGAGGAGCACCAACTCGACAAAATTGTCGAAGTCCGGATCAGCCTGGAGTGTGCCCAGCAGCCTCTGTGTCGGCGGCTCTGCGGGCGGTGGCACCGTGGTTGCGGGCACTGTGGTTGGTGGTGCTGTGGCCGCGGGCACTGTGGTTGGTGGTGCTGTGGCCGCGGGCACTGTGGTTGGTGGTGCCGTGGTTGCGGGCACTGTGGTTGGTGGTGCTGTGGCCGCGGGGGCTGTGGTTGGTGGTGCCGTGGTCGCAGGCACCGTGGTCGTAGGTGCTGTCGGCGGAGGAACTTCCGAGCCGTCGACCAGTGCCAGCACACACGCGGCGCGGACCGTGGCCGCATCGAGTGTTCCGGCCTCCGGTACGCCGAGGGCACCCTGGTAGGCGTTCACGGCGACGGTCACTTCGCCGTACCAGATCCCGTCGATCGGTCCGCTGTAGTAGCCGAACTCGGTCAGGAGAAACTGCAGATCGGACGTCGAGGGGTTCAGCAGATCGGCGTATTCGCCCAGAGCTGCGCGCAGCGCAGCAGCGGTTTCGGCGTCGTAGACACCGGTCGGAGCAAGTCCGACTGACGTCTGGAATGCCATCAGCGCAGCGCTCAACTCGGCGCTGTCGAGGCCATCGATCGGCCCGCCGTAGAAGGCGAGGAAGAGAAGCGCCTCCTCGAGCTCGGTCGTGAACGCGGCCGCGGCGAAGGCAACCCGTCTGCAGGGAATCTCAACGATGGCGATGTCGTCGGTCTCGATGTTGGTGAGTTCACCGCCGAGGAGCGTCGCCGAGGTGAAGCGCGCAAAGGTCGTGTCGCCGGCCTCATCGATGGCCAAGTTTCCGGTGGCACCGTCATAGTCGATGTCTTCTCCTGCCCGGAGCTTCTCGAGGCAGTCAGCGTATGTTGTGCATGTCGTGCCGTCGGCCGTGACCTCGCGCACAGCAGCACTGATCGTTGCCGACGACCCGACGGCGACGGCCTCGGTGCCGAGAGCGAGGATGACTGCGCAGTCATATGCCTGAGCAGCGCTCGCGATCTGACCGTTGGAGTCATCGTCGAAGAGACGCTGCATGAAGGCCAGATTGCCGGTCGTGCCGATCATCGTGAATCCGTCGACGGCATCGACGTCGCCATCGGGCGCGGCCAGCGTGGCGATACGAGGCCGGAAGAATGCGTCCAATCCGATCATCGTCGAAGGCTCCACTCCACTGCGGACCAATTCGGTCACGATCGAGGCACCTTCTTCGTAGGACACGATCACGGTGAGATCGGGCTGCATCGAGGTGACCTCCGAACCCAAGCCGACAAACTGGACCCGGAACGGGTTGTACCCGATCACTTCGGCATCGAGGTCGCGGGCTTCGAGCGAGACGGCAAGGCCGTTGCCGACCGACAGACCGTAGGCATCGGATCGGGCGACGATGGCCACCTTCCACGGCACTCCGGGCGCCAGAGCATCGTGGCGCTCGACGATCCTGTTGGCGAGGTACGCGACGACGGCGTCGTCGGCGAGTGCTGTGCGGAACAACCCGAACTGATCTTGGTCCGCGGTGAGACCAGGAGTGCTCGCCGCTGCACTACATGCAATCGCTCCTGCTTCCTGGACTTCCGAACGCACCTGAGTGGCTCCGGTCGACAACGTTGGTCCAACGAGAACCTCAGCACCCCCGTCGAGAGCAGTGACTACGACGTCGGCCTCGGAACTGCCGAGCGGGGTTTCGGTCGTGGTCGCCGTCAACGGCCCCTCGAGCACGCCACCACCATCGGCGATGTCCAGCGCCGCGAGGTCGACTCCACGTACCTGCCCCTGGAACAGCGTCGCCGACGGGCCAGGCCCGGGGTCGAGCAGACCGAGGTGGAGACCTTCGCCAATCAGCGCCGGGGCGCCGGATTCGACAGGTGCCTCCGTGACGACCGGCGCAACTGTGTCAGGAGCCGTGGTGTCACCGTCGTTCGTGCACGAAGCCAGTACGAGCCCGGTTACGACGATCAGACACATTGCACGACGGTTGGTAATGATTATCACTCGGAGAATCTCCTTCGATATGCGTTCACGACACGAGATGAACTTGTCAGCGGTTGCGGCCGAGCAGGGCCAGCAGACGCAGGATCAGCAGATAGAGCCAGATCAGTGTGACCATCAGACCATAGGCGCTGTACCACTCCATGAACTTCGGGGCACCGGCCTCGATACCGGCGTCAATCGAGCCGAAATCGAGTGTCAGGCTGAGCGCCGCAAGGATGATCGCGAGGACGGTGACGACCAACCCGATCGTACGAAAGCTGTCGCTGTAGAGCCATCCCCAGTCGAACAACGACATGATGAAGACGAAGAAGTACAGCAACATCAACCCACCGATCGCGGCCGACACCCCGAACGCCAGCTTCCGCGTCGGCTTGATGATGCCGAGGGTATACACGAGCCAGGCAACGACGAAGACGCAGACCGTGCTGAGGACCGCCGCGCCGACGATGCCCTCGGTCTGGGCGTCGAACATCGCCGAGATCGCCCCCAACACGTAGCCCTCGAGGGCGGCGTAGAGCATGCCGAGAATCGCAGCCCGCCGAGGGTTGAACGAGCAGAGGATCCCTACGAAGAAGGCGCCGAACGACGCGAGCCAGAACCCGCCTGGAATCGTCACCGTGACGTTGGCGAAGCCGCTGCCCGCATCGGCGGCGACCGGATCGGTGGCCGACGACCAACCCCACGCGCCGGCGGCGACCAACACCGCCAGGTTGAACAGCGTCTTGATGGCGACGCCGCCCCGAGTCATCGTCGCCACGCGCTCCGCAGGCGCGGCCATGTACTCGGAGGTCACCCTGTCGCTGAATGCAGGATTGCCGCTGTGGCTCGTTGGCGCGTACGTGGTTGAGGCCATGAATAGTGCCCTTCCCAAGAGTCGAAGATGACGATACGCGGGGCGCGACCCTCACAACTAGCCAGAATCGGCAAGACGGTCCAACGGTTCGAATCGGGGCGACTGTTGCGATGAGCCTGGAGGCGCCCGGTTCGCGCCGAGACACCTCCGCGAGATCTCTGAGGGGCCGCGCGGATAGGCCGCGACCTGGGGTTTCGCGATCTGCCCCACGCCGCTCACACGATCACTCACACTTCGCAGAGCAGGTGCATCGACACTCACACACCCACTCACACGGAGAGTTCGGGCGGCGCGAGTTTGCGCAGTTGCAGGCGCACGTACTTCCAACGATTCCGCTGCGCCGAGGTCCGACGTTCCATCAGCGCCAATTCGAGCGCCTCGTTCCAGGCAGCCGACGCCTTCGGATGGGCGCCCTTGGACTTGACCAACTGATCTCGGAAGTCGTGAAGCGCAACTCGGTCGAGGACCTGCCGGTGACCCGTTTCGATGGAGTGCTCATCGAACAGGTACGACC
>CAXMZV010000388.1:0-4615 GCA_964199985.1 Candidatus Ilumatobacter isfjordensis
GTCGCCCCGAGATCTCCCGTGAAGTAGAGCAACGCGCCGGCGACGATCAACGCGGCGCCGATGAACTGGACTCGTTGCGGCGGTTCGCCGAGCGACCGGCTTGACAGCAGCGCGACGAGCAAGGCGGTGGTGCCAGCATCAGGCTCGACGTCGCGGCGGGCTGAGCGTCGATCGCGACGAACTGGGCGCCCTGCGTGACGGTGAAGTACACCACCCCGAGCATGGCGAGGCTCGTCCACCGTGCCCGCGTGAGCTGTTGTATCTGTGTGCGGTGGGCTGGTCGCGACGTGCTCCACCCGAGCAACACGAGCGCAGCAAGCGTGTATCGCAGGCCGGCGAAGGTGAGCGGGCTGAGGTCCTCGTCATCGAGGCCAACACGGACGAGGATCCACGAGGAACTCCACAACACGGTGACGAACAGCGCCGTGGCGATGGCTCGCAGGTGGGAGGGGTGGGAAGGGTTGGATTGCACTGAGGCCTCCAGTCGGCACGCGTTCAACGGTGCCGATCTCAATGCTCAAGGCTTTTGTCCCTTCAGATGCACACTCGATATGTGGAGTGCTGTGGCGCTCGGTCCTGTCCGCCAGTACTGCTGACGGCTGGATCCCTAGCCACCGATGTTGATCGGTGAGGTCACCTTACGTTCCTGCTCGCGGACACCGCTGCAGCCTTCGGTCAGCGACAATTGGTGCAGAGTCCGTAGACGTCAACCGTGTGGTGCGTCTGCGTGAACCCTTCAGCGGCAGCGAGTGCATCGAACTGGTCGTCGAGCGTCTGCTCCAACTTGGCTGCCAGTGTGATGTCGCGGACCAGCCCGCACGACTCGCAGATCAGGTGGTGGTGATGTTCGGTGAGCGACTCGGCGAGCTCGAAGTGGGCGTGCTCACTGCCATGCGTGAGGCGCCGAACGACGCCAGCCTCTTCGAGCAGACCGAGGTTGCGGTACGCCGAACTCTGTGCGAGATGCGGCGCGAATTCGAGCAATTCCGGCAGTGTGATCGGGCCGGCGGCGGACTTCAAGCCATCGACGATCGCTCGCCGAGCGGCGGTGAATCGCAGGTCATGCTCGGCGAGTCGATCATTGATCGCCCGCTCCAGTTCGCTCGTCGCCACCATCGGGTCAGCATCATACTCACCCGGTGAGAATGATTCTCCAGCGTCGATCTCGGCCTCGATCTCCGCCGTGATTTCACGGCCAGCATCCGCTGCAGGAGTAGCTTCCAGCGATGAACGTTGACGTTGCTGGTCTCCGGGTCATCATCACGGCGGGTGCCTCTGGCATCGGATTGGCAACGGCCGAGGAGTTTCTCGCGGGCGGCGCCCAAGTGCAGATCTGCGATGTCGACACCGAGGCGATCGAGCGGTTTCGCACCGAGCACCCCGAGGCTGGCACGTGGAACGCCGACGTGTCGGACGAGGCGGCGGTCGACGAGTTCATCGCAGGTGCCATCGACGCAATGAGTGGTGTTGATGTGCTCGTGAACAACGCAGGCATCGCAGGCCCCGGCGGACGAACGGACACGCTCGAACTCGACACGTGGAACCGTACGTTCGACGTCAACGTGACCGGCCCATTCCTGACGAGCCGGCGAGTGATCCCGCACCTCGTCGCGCAGCGCTCCGGCTCGATCGTCAACATGTCGTCGACGGCCGGACTCATGGGCTTTCCGAACCGGGCGCCGTATGCCGCAGCGAAGTGGGCCGTCATCGGCCTGACCAAGACGATGGCGATGGAGCTCGGCGAGTTCGGGATCCGTGTCAACGCCGTGTGCCCCGGATCGGTCGACAACGAACGCATGGACCGCGTGGTGCAGCTCGAAGCAGAGGCGAGCGGACGGTCGGCGGACGAAATCCGGCAGGGCTTCACGAACGCCGTCTCGCTCCAGACCTTCGTCGATCCCGCCGACATCGCCGCGATGATTCGATTCGTGTGCTCGCCTGCCGGGGCCAAGATCAGCGGCCAGGCGTTGACCGTCGACGGGCACACGGAGTCTGCGCGCAGCTGAACGGCGCCAGATTGGTCGCCGCTGGCCGACGAGAAGGCACGTAGTGTCTGGGCCATGGCTCGCCAGATCCTCGTGCTCAACGGCCCGAACCTCAACTTGCTCGGCACCCGCGAACCGGAGGTCTACGGCTCAGCCACGCTCGTCGACATTCTGGCCCATCTGCGCAACGAGTTCGCGGGGCGTGCCGATCTGAGCGATGCGCAGTCTAACGGCGAAGGCGAACTCGTCGACGCGCTGCATGACGCTCGCACGTGGGCCGATGGGGTGGTCTTCAACCCGGGCGCGTACACGCATACGAGTGTTGCTCTGCGCGACGCGATCTCGGCGTGCGAGCTGCCCGTCGTCGAGACGCATCTGTCGAACGTGCACGCCCGTGAAGAGTTCCGGCACACCTCGATGCTCAGCGCCGTCTGCCTCGGCGTCGTCGGCGGGTTCGGCCGCCACAGCTACACCGTTGCGCTCGAAGGCCTGCTGCGACACCTCGACGACTGAGCACCAGCCAGCGCGTGGGTCTCGGCTTCGTGTGAGGACAAGCTCCGCCGGACGGTCCATGCGCTCACATGGAACCAGAGGCGTCGGCATCGGCCATGATGGGGCGATGTTCCGACATGTGGTGATGTTCTCCTGGACCGACGACGTCGACGAGGCGCACGTCGCTGCCGTGTCGGCGGCGCTCAACACGCTTCCCGGCAAGATCGGTGTGCTGCGCGAATATCGCCACGGGCCCGACGTCGGCATCTCGGACGGCAACTTCGATTACGCGGTGGTCGCCGACCTCGACAACGCCGATGATTTCGCGACGTATCGCGATCACCCCGATCACGTCGCGGTGATTCAGCAAGTCTTTGCGGGCAAGATCGCGCAGCGCGCGGCTGTTCAGTACGAAACCGACTGACCGCGACCTGCGACACTGGTGTCATGGGATTTCGCTTCGCCAACGTTGCCGGTCGCTCATCACTCGTCGACGACGCAGGTGATTTCTACGACCTGGAACGGATGACCGACGGGGCGGTGCCGGCGGATCCGGAGGCGGCGCTGGACGACCTTGTGGCGCTCGCCGTGGCCCAAGCCCGACTCGACGACATGACGCCGTTCGGCACCCTCGACGGCGCCGACATTCGCCCTCCCGTGACGCCGCGCAACGTCTTCGCCATCGGTTTGAACTACGCCGATCACGTGGCCGAGGCGAACATGGAGGTGCCCACCGTGCCGCTGGTGTTCACGAAGTTCCCGAGCTGCGTCGTCGGGCCCAACGCTGATGTCGAGTTGCGCAGCGAGCATGCCGACTACGAGATCGAACTCGTCGTGGTCATCGGTACTGGAGGACGCGACATTGCGGCGGCCGACGCCTGGGATCACGTGCTCGGCCTCACTGCTGGCCAAGACATCTCCGACCGGGCGCTGCAGTTCGCCGCCAAGCCGCCGCACTTCGACCTCGGCAAGTCGCGCGACACCTACGGCCCGCTCGGCCCCACGCTCGTGTCGCCCGACATGTTCGCCGACCCGACCGATCTTGCGCTCAGCTGCTCGATCAACGGTGAAATCAGACAGGACTCTCGAACGTCGAACTTGATCTTCTCGATCGCTGACCTGATTGCGTACCTGTCATCAATCGTGACGCTGGCGCCCGGCGACATTATCTTCACCGGAACGCCCGATGGCGTCGGTGGGTCGAAGGGCATTTTCCTCCAGCCGGGCGACGTCATCACGTCCGTTGTCGAAGGCATCGGCACATTCACCAACCGGTGCATCTGACCGCGTCGACACGCTGGCAGTGCGATGATGGATGACATGCAGGGACTGCGCGACATCTGGAACAGCGGCGGAACGACGCTCGGGGCGTGGCTGTCGGTGCCGACATCCGTCACGGCTGAGGCGACCGCTCGAGCTGGCTTCGACTACGTGTGCATCGACACCCAACACGGTGCGGTCGACTACGCCGATGTGGTTTCGATGATTCCTGCCATCGAGCTCGGCGGTGGACGCCCGATCGCCAGGGCGCCGTGGAACGAGCCCGGCATCATCGGCAAGCTGCTCGATGCTGGCGCGCACGGTGTGATCATCCCGATGGTCAACACCGTCGAGGAAGCCGAAGCCGCCGTTCGGGCATGCAGGTACGCCCCCGAAGGCGCGCGCAGCTCGGGGCCGACGCTGGCGCAGATGCGGACCGACCGACCGTATTTCGAGTGGGCCCGCGACAACGTCGCGTGCATCCCGATGATCGAGACGGTGCAGGCCGTCGAGAACATCGACGCGATCCTGGAGGTGCCGGGAATCGACGCGATCTACGTCGGTCCGTCCGACCTGTCGATCACTCTGGGTCTCGGGCCGGGCAACCACGACGAATCCCCCGCGTTCATCGACGCGCTCGGGACAATCTCGGCGGCATGCGAGCGGGCCGGTGTTGTGGCTGGCATCCATGCGACTGGTGCGTTGACAGCCGATCGGCTCGGCCGCGGCTATCGAATGGTCACGGTCGCGGGCGACGTCCAGGCGATGAAGACCGGTCTCGTCGGCGAACTCGCACAAGCCCGCGGTGAACAGGATGGCGTTGAGTCGTCGATGTACTGACCCGGTCACGAAAACGGAGGCAACGAGTAGATTGTTGC
>CAXMZV010000389.1:0-4614 GCA_964199985.1 Candidatus Ilumatobacter isfjordensis
CGGTAGCACGATCTATCTTGACCGTGCTCCTGCCGCACACGGACCTTGGACGAACTACGCCCGAATCCCCGCTCGGGCAAAGTGTGCAGCGTCGGTGTGTAACACGTACTTCGCGTCGTGGGTGCCTGGCGAGGTCGACGGCGACTACGTGATCGGTCTGTCGCACAATCGGTGGGACGGACGCGTCACGTCGATCAACCGTCCGACGTACCTCGTTGCACCGGATGCCAGCAGCCATGCATTTGCATTGCGGTGCGCCATCGTCGACTGCTGAACCCCAGTTCAGCGGTGCCCTGCCGCGCACGCGCCCCGCCGTCGTGGCACAGTGTCCCGATGCGCTCCTCCCAACGCACTCCCCGCTCCGCCATTCGAGTCGCAGCAGTCCTTGCCGGGCTCGCTCTCGTGGCCGCCTCGTGTGCCGGATCCGACGACGACACGGCCACAACGACGCCGGCGACAGAGGCCCCATCTGAGACGGAAGCACCCGCCGAAACCGAGGCACCGGCCGTGACCGAAGCTCCCGTCGAGACCGAGGCTCCCGTCGAGACCGAGGCACCGGTTGAGAGCGAGGCACCGGTTGAGACCGACCCGCCCGAGCCGGAGAATGGGGCCGACCTCGACCTCGATCTCGCGTACGGCGACTACGAGGTGGGCGTCCAGACCATCACCATCGCCGACACATCCGGCGGCGATCGGAACTTGACCGTCGACGTGTGGTTTCCGCTCAGCGATGGCGCCAGTGACAGCGCTGCCGCACATCAGTACACGTTCCTCCCCGGCGTCTACTACGAGTCGCCGTTCGCCTTCAGCGCCGAGACCGACTCGATTGCGCCCGGCGGTCCGTTCCCGTTGGTGATCTACTCACACGGCTCAGGTGGGCTGCGATACATCCACTCGAACTACACCGAGGCGCTGGCAAGCAACGGGTACATCGTTGCCGCTCCCGACCACACCGGCAACACCGCCGTCGAACGACTGACCGGTGCCACCGTCGACGGCGCAGTCACCGCGATCAACCGGCCGAACGACGTCACCCGCGTGATCGATGCCTTTCTCGACCCCGAGAGCATCGAGACGGTGGGGTTCGTCGCCAGCGTCAACCCCGGACAAATCGCAGTCACCGGTCACTCCGTCGGCGGATACACGTCGTATGCGATGGCCTCAGGATTCTCAAACGACGTCGGAGAGTTCGTCGCCGACGAGCGCGTCTCGGCGATCATCACGCTGGCGCCGGCGACGGCCGGTTTGACCGACGACCAGCTGCTGTCGATCCGGATCCCGGCGCTCGTGATGGCTGGAACCGACGATGCCACCACCCCGATCGACCCGAACGTGACCCGGCCGTGGAACCAGTCGGCCAGTTCGCCGTCATACCGGGTCGACCTCGTCGCCGCCGAACACCAAACCTTCACCGATGTGTGCGCCTACCAGGACTTCCTCCCGACGCTCCCCGACGTTCCGCAGCCGATCAACGATCTCATCAACTCGTTCGCCGAAGAAGGCTGCCAGCCAGATGACATGCCAATCGAGCGGGCCCAGGCAATCACCAACACGTTCGCCGTGGCATTCCTCGACGAGACATTCAAGGGCGGCGAGATGATCCAGCTCGACGAGGTCGACGAGCAGACCGACCTCGTCTTCCAAGCCGAGTAATAGGCTCGGAGTTATGGCTGACGCTGACTTCGACTACACCGAGATGTTCCCGTTGGGACCCGACGAAACCGAGTACCGGCTCGTCTCGACCGACGGTGTCTCGACCTTCGAGACACCCGAGGGAACCTTCCTGAAGATCGAGCCGGACGCGCTTCGCAAGCTGACTGCCGAGGCAATGCACGACATTGCACACTTCCTCCGCACCAGCCACCTGGAACAGCTGCGCAAGATTCTCGATGACCCGGAGGCGTCCGACAACGACAAGTTTGTCGCACTCGACCTCCTGAAGAATGCAGCCATCGCAGCCGGTGGGGTGTTGCCGATGTGCCAGGACACCGGCACCGCGATCGTCAAGGCGAAGAAGGGCGAGTACGTGTTGACCGGCGGCGGTGACGAAGAGCAGATCGCCCGTGGCATCGCGGACACCTACCTCACCACCAATCTGCGCTACAGCCAGATGGCCCCGCTCGACATGTACACCGAGCAGAACACCGGCACGAACCTCCCCGCCGAGATCAAGATCAATGCCATCGATGGCGACGCCTACAAGTTTTTGTTCATGGCCAAGGGTGGCGGTTCGGCCAACAAGAGCTTCCTGTTCCAGGAGACCAAGGCGCTGCTCAACGAAGCGACGCTGCTGCCGTGGATCTTCGACAAGATCCAGGCGATCGGCACCTCGGCCTGTCCTCCATACCACCTGGCGATCGTCATCGGCGGAACGTCGGCCGAGATCGCCGTCGAGACCGCCAAGCTCGCCAGTGCTCATTACCTCGACGGCCTTCCGACGGCCGGTTCGCCCGCGGGACACGCATTCCGCGACCTCGATCTGGAAGCCAAGGTGCTCCAGCTCGCGCAGAGCACCGGAGTCGGCGCCCAGTTCGGCGGCAAATACTTCTGCCACGACGTCCGCATCGTCCGCCTCCCTCGCCACGGCGCATCGTGCCCGGTCGGCATGGCGGTGTCGTGCTCAGCCGACCGCCAGGCGATGGGCAAGATCACCGCGGATGGCCTCTTCCTCGAACAGCTCGAGACTGATCCCGCACGATTCCTCCCGGCAGTTGGGTCCGAGGACCTGCTCGACGCCGAGCCGGTCCACATCGACCTCAATCGTCCGATGGACGAGATCCGCGCGACACTCGCCGAGCTCCCGGTCACCACCCAAGTGATGCTGACTGGCCCGATGATCGTGGCCCGCGACATTGCCCACGCCAAAATCAAGGAGCGTCTCGACGCTGGTGAAGAGATGCCGCAGTCCTGGAAGGACCACGCGGTCTACTACGCCGGCCCGGCCAAGACCCCGGAGGGTTATGCGTCGGGTTCGTTCGGTCCGACCACCGCGGGACGCATGGACTCCTACGTCCCTGAATTTCAAGCCGCTGGCGGATCCATGGTGATGCTCGCCAAGGGCAACCGTTCCCAGCAGGTCACCGACTCATGCCAGACGAACGGCGGGTTCTACCTCGGTTCCATCGGCGGCCCCGCTGCCCGGCTGGCGCTCGACAACATCCGGAAAGTTGAGGTGCTCGAGTACCCGGAGTTGGGCATGGAAGCCATCTGGAAGATCGAGGTCGAGAACTTCCCGGCGTTCATCGTCGTCGACGACAAGGGCAACGACTTCTACGCGAAGGTTCGCGCCGAAGCCTCGATGCCCGTCTCGCTCCGCTGACTCAGCAGGTCGCGAGCACCTCGTCGATTGCGGCGTCGCCCTCGGTCGACGTAACGGCGAGGGCCACGTGGCTGATGGTTCGATCGTCGAGCTGATTCACGCGACGCGCCGCGCATTGTGCTGACGCCTCGTCGACGCCGATACCGAACTCGAAGACACTGGCCAGCAGACGCTCTGCTTCGACGTCTCCATGACCGAAGAGGATGTCGCCGAGCTCTTCGTCGGAGGGGTTGGCGCCCGCCTGGTCGAGGAACGGGCACTCGAGCCCATCGGCGGGTGGCACACCATCGAGTAGTTGGCGCACCACCGCATCATTGATGCAATCCGTCGGCGCTGGAAACGCCGTGTGACCGACACCGTTCCACGCAATGTCGACGGCGTCGTCGAGAGCATCGGCGAAGACCGGTGCGTGCTTGCCTGGAGTCGACGGATCGAACTCGGTGCCGATCACGAGGATTGGAATCGACACGTCGACTGGTTCGACCGGCGCCAGCGTCTGTTCGTTGACTGGCAGGCCGTCGCAGTATGTCCCATCGCTGATGATGTGTCGGAAGTCGGCGCAGTAAATCACGATGTTCGCCACTTCAAACAGCTCGGGTGGCTCGTCGAGGGCGTCAGAACTGATCGCTGCGTCGGTCGACACCAGCGAGGCAACCGCAGACGCGTCGCCGCCCGACGCATCAGCCAGGGCGGTGGCCAGCAACTCCCAGTCGCCGGAGTAGCTCATCGACGACGCGATCAACTCGGCGTACACGTGGCCATCGACCACGTCGGGAGCACCGGCAAAGTCGTCGGTGGGCAGTTGTCCGACCGTGTCGACGATCTCGTCGAGCGTTGACGCGCTGTCGTTACCGAGCACACACCGGTCGCTTGCGTCGCAGAGTTCTCCGAAACGCTGGATCGCACCGGGGATGCCATCCTCCGCGTAGTACGGGAATCCATCCTCGAAGTATCCGTCCGTGGATCCAATCAACGGGTCGGTCACGCCGTCGAGCACGAACCGCCCCACTGCGTCGGGATACTGAGCTGCGTATGCGGCGCCAAGTGTGGCCCCATAGCTGTACCCGAGGTAGTCGAGCCAGGGTTCGCCGAGCGCCACTCGGATCGCCTCCATGTCGCTCGCCGAGTACGGCGCAGCAAGATGCGCGGCGAGCGGGCCGGTTGCCTCGGCACAGGCCTCCATCAGGAAGTCGTCGTTGATGTCGGGATCGGTGCCGCAAGAAATGGCCGGGCGCGAGTTGGCGACGCCACGCGGATCCCACGACACGATGTCGAAGGCACGCAAGATCTCGATC
>CAXMZV010000390.1:0-4612 GCA_964199985.1 Candidatus Ilumatobacter isfjordensis
ACTCGGATGATGCTCTTCTTCTCGCGATTCTTCACCGACTTGTGGTTCATCACCGCAGGCATCGGGCTGCTGTTCGTGGCCTTCGTGGTGTTCATGACCAAGACCGAGCGGGGCAACATCATGAAGGACAAGATGTCGCTGAAGATTCCCATTATTTCGGGCATCGTCGACTACTCGATTCTCGAACGCTTCTGTCGCATCCTCGGGGCCATGGTGAAGGCAGGTGTCCCCTTGCCAGAAGGCTTGAAGACGACAACTGAAGCGACCAGCAACTCGGTCTACAAAGAGCGCCTTGAGGTGGCCCGAGCAGCGATGCTCGAAGGCAAGGGTTTCTCTCAGCCGCTCATCGACACCGAACTGTTCCCTGGCGCCGCCAAGCAGATGTTCAAGGTCGGTGAAGAGACCGGTACTCTCGACGAGCAGCTCCACGTCGCGAGCATTTACTTCGACCGTGAGCTCGATGCCCGCATCAAGAAGTTCACCACCATGTTCGAGCCGATCATGATTGTGTTCGTCGGCGTGATCGTTGGCTTCGTGGCTGTTGCACTCGTGTCCGCCATGTATGGCGTGTTGAACGGCACCAAGGGCGCCTGAGATGTGTCCGATCGGCGTGGCGCGGGTGACGGTCTCACCTGCCCATGATGAAGTCGACGAAGGGCTGTCCGATGAACACGGCCAGCACCGTGCCGAGTGCCAGCGATGGCCCGAACGGAACGCCCGTCTGGCGGTCACGCTTGGTCAGCACCATCGCCATGACACCAACGACCGCGCCGATGACGAAGCCGAAGAACAAACCCGGGGCCACGATGCCGGGGTTCAGCCAGCCGAGGTACATGCCGAGCAGCGGCGACAGCACCACGTCTCCCCAGCCAAAGCCCATCGCGCTGCCGTAGTACATCTTGCTGCCCTGATAAATGGCTCCGATGATCATCACGGCGATGATCGCCCCGAGACCGGCCATCCAGATTCGTTCGGGTTCGTCATTGAGGATCGCCGCCACGATCAATGCGATGGCTCCGAGCCCACCGCCCCACATCGTGATCTCACGTGGCAAGCGCTGTGTCCTCAGGTCGATCCAACTCTGTACGACGAGTGTGGCTCCGAGGATGCAGAACGCCGGCAGCACCGCATCGTCGCCGAACTTCAGCGCGAAGACGACAAACACCGCTGCGGTGGACAGCTCGAGCACCAGTGGCTCGATACCGATCTCGGCCTTGCACTGACGACAACGCCCGCGCAGCGCGAGCCAACTGATCACGGGCACGAGGTCGAGCGGACCAAGACGCAACCCACAGTTCCCACATCGGCTCGGCGGTGCAACCACCGAGCCTCCTTGCGGAACTCGCTCGGCGACCACGGTCAAGAACGACCCGATCACCAGTCCCATGACAACGACGATCGGAATCAACAATCCGAGACTCATGCACACCTTTCAGACTCGACACATCAGTCGAACCAGATCCACAACCAGGAATGGCCAGTGATGGCCTCAGCGGGAGAATAGCGAATCATGTCCGAAACAGATCCGATGCTCGTGTCGTTGCTTGATGCAACGGTCAACTCAGGCTCATCCGACCTCCACCTCACGGTTGGCCGACCTGCCACCGTTCGCCGCGACGGCCAGCTCGTCGCGTTCGAGAACGTTCCGGTCCTGACGGCCGTAGAGATCGACCGAATGATCTTCTCCCTGCTCGACGAGCGGCAGCTGGCCGAACTGCACAAGGCCAAGCAAGTTGACTTCTCGTTCGGCGTCCCGGCACTCGGGCGCTTCCGTGCCAACGCGTTCAGCCAGCGCGGCACCTTCGCGCTGGCCCTTCGTGTGGTGCCCTTCCGTGTGCGAACACTCGAAGAGCTCGGCTGCCCGCCGGCATGCAACACACTGCTGAACAAGCCGTACGGCATCGTGCTCGTCGTGGGCCCGACCGGTTCGGGCAAGTCGACGACGCTCGCCGCGATGATCGACCGGATCAACGAAACAAAGCCACTCCACATTCTCACCATCGAGGACCCGGTCGAATATCTACACCATCACAAGATGGCAATGGTCAACCAGCGCGAGGTCGGCACCGACGTCGAGACGTTCCAAGGCGGTCTGAAGAGCGCCCTGCGTGAAGACCCCGACGTCGTGCTCCTCGGCGAGATGCGCGACCTCGAGTCGATGGAGATCTCCCTCTCTCTCGCCGAGACTGGCCACCTTGTGTTCGCCACGCTGCACACCAACGACGCCGCCCAGGCCCTCGACCGCATCATCGACGTGTTCCCGGCCGAGCGCCGCGACCAGATTCAGATCATGCTCGCCGGCGCCCTGCAGGGGGTCATCTCGCAGCGACTCCTCCCCGCCATCGGCGGTGGACGTGTCGCCGGCTACGAGGTCATGATTGCCAACGAAGCGATTCGCAACCTCGTCCGCGAAGGCAAGTCGCGCCAGATGCGCAACATGATCGCCACCGGTGCCGAACTCGGCATGCAGACCATCGAGATGGACCTCGCACGCCTCGTTGCGGCAGGCCTCATCAGCATGGAAGTGGCCACCGAGTCGAGCCAGTACCCCAAAGAGGTCCAGGCTCAGCTGGCCACCGCCCGTGCGCAATTGCAGGCGCAAGCAACCATGTCGACCGGTCAGTCCGGATCGTCGGGTTCGGGCGAGTTCACCAGCGAATCCGAAGTCGGAGTTCCGGCCTGAGTGGCCGGACCAGAACGCATCTGACCAATGGTTGTCAAAGCACTTCCCTACAAGAACCTCGCAGGCGTCACCACGTGTCCGGGCGGGTGGCTCGTCCTTCCCGCGCGACTCGCTGGCATCACCGTCTCGTGTGAAGAAGCGTTCGTGGTCAAGCAGTTGTTCGACGTGCTCGACTACCGCCCGAAGTTCGAGTCAGCGGCGATCAACATTCCGATCGGCCTGAACGAGGATCCCAATGGCCGGTTCCGTCCGTGTGAACTCGAAGCACGTCAGTTTGTTGGTTGGCCGCGCAGCAATGCGATCAACGGCGTCCCGAGTCGAGCTGCGCTCCGGGCCGAAAGCCCTGCCGAGTCGATGGAGATGGAGCCGTGGATGACCCGCCACGATCGTCGCCGTCTGCGCTGGCTGCGCGAAGCCGAACGCGAGATCCAACCTTTCCATTCGCGGAGCTGGTTCTCGGGTCATCCCGACGTGTCGTTCACTGCGATGAACGGTGACGAGCCGCTCAGCACATCGCCGTATCACGAAGACGGGCGGCTCGAACGTCTTGAATTGATCCGGATGCAGCTGCCCGGTGTCGAAGAAGTGATTACCCGCGTGCCGCCTATTGGCGCTGCAGCGGTGCACATCTTGGCTGCCGCCGCAATGTTGTGGACCGCACGCCGCGGTGCCGGTCGCGCCATCTCACGCATGCCTCTGGACCCGTTCTGGGATTCCGAAGGCATGCGCATGGAACTCGTCCGCTGAGGCCGGCTCGTCCGATCTCTGCGTTGCGAGAACTCGTCGGTGCCCGGAGGCACCGTCCTCGTCTCGCGCCTTGACCTCGAACGACCCGATCCTCAGCGGATTGGATGAGCTTTGGTTCAGGTCTGCGTCATATCGGTGATGTGCCTGGCCCTGAGCGACCTGGAAAACGGCGAGGGCCCCGCACCTTGGTGCGGGGCCCTCGCGTGCGGGTGGTTCGATTCTGTACGAACGCTCAGGTCAGCGACAGATCGCCGATCGGACCGTCGATGTTGGGTGGGGGGAGTGTCGTCGACGCGGGCGAGGCATTGCCAGGCTGAAAGAGTGCAGTGATCGCATCGGCGAGGGCCTTCTGGCGGGACAGGCAATCGCTGACGCCGACCTTCATGACTTCGACAGCTGCTTCGAGTGAGTTGAGACGCTCTTCGACATTCGAAGAGTCGCCGGCCTCGTTGCCAGGAGTCGGCATTCCCATTCGCTCGGACCGCTCACGCTCGATCAGTTCGGTGAGACGGCTCTGGGAGCGATCGTTCTCCGATCGCGACTCTGCTCGTGCGAGCTCGATTTGTTCCTGAGCGATCTGCGCGTATGCGGCCATCGAGGTGAACTGGCTGTGGATCTGGCCTTCGGCCTGCTGCACACGCTCGCGCAGTTGATCGAACTGGGCCTCGTTGTCAGCAGCTTCTTCGTCTCCGAAGATGCCGCTGAAATCGCCGTCGATGACGTCTTTGGTCTTTCCGAACATGTGTGGTCCTGAGCAAATGTCGTGTGCACGCCCGCTGCGTGCGCCTAGGTATGTATCGGTCTGCGGAGGCCGCGACTTGAGTGATCGTTCGGCGTCATACACCACATCAATGGTGCATTCGCTGGTGCCGAAATTCTTTTCCAGTTTCTGCTCAAGGAATCTCAGGACGGACCGAAGAACTAATTGCGCTACGGGAGATGGAACTCACGGGGTGCTTCCAAAACAACAATCTCCATACAAAGCGGAAGGAACGCACAACATGGAAAACAAGACACAGGACAAGGGTTTCACCCTCGTCGAACTCCTCATCGTCATCGTCATCCTCGGCATCCTCGCCACGGTCACGGTGTTCGCCGTTCGCGGCATCACAGAGAAGGGCGAAGAGAACGCTTGTCAGACCGACAAGGCCACGTTCGAGACCGCCACTTAAGCGTGGTACG
>CAXMZV010000391.1:0-4599 GCA_964199985.1 Candidatus Ilumatobacter isfjordensis
GTAGGCAGCGCCCACCGACAAGCACAACAACTCCTGATCCATCTTCGAAATCGCGTACACCGAGGTGGGGAACAATGGCTTGCTCTCGGCGGTCGGGAGGGGATCGAGTGGGCTCCCACAGACCGGACAGCCGGGCTCCCATTGACGCAGCCGAAGCTGCGCTTCGGTACGCAGCCGAGGGGTCTGTGTACCGTGCTCGGCGCATTCGTACAGTCCCTCGCCGTAGATCGACATCGACGAAGCAACGACCAGCTTGCTGATGCGGTCGGTGCCGTTGGCCAGGATGTCGAGCATTACACCGGTGCCACCAGTGTTCGCATTCACGTAGCGCTCGATCTCGTACATCGACTGACCGACACCGACCTCGGCTGCGAGGTGCACTACCTGGTCGATGCCCTGCAGCGCCGACTCGAGTGTTGTCCGGTCGCTCATGTCGCCGAGACGGAACTCGGCTTCTTCGGGTACGTAGCGAGGGCCATTGCCCTCATGGACTTGCTCGACGAGCTTGTCGTAGACGCGAACCTCATGACCGAGTTCGAGCAGGCGCTCGACCACGTGGGATCCGATAAAGCCAGCGCCGCCGGTAACGAGGACTTTCATGATGCAACTCCATCCAACCACGGTGGAAGGAGCCACGAAGTTCGCGCTGCGCGAACTCGCCCGCCGCATCCAAGCACTCGACGCCGAGCTCGGACGCGTCAACGCGATCCTCGGCCCGCTCGTCGCGACACCCGCGCCGGGCCTCGTCGCTCGTCACGGGATCGGGACAGACACCGCTGCCACACTGCTCGTCACCGCCGGCGACAACCCCGACCGACTGCGCAGCGAAGCCTCATTCGCTCACCTCTGCGGCAGCGCCCCGATCGACGCCTCCTCCGGGTTGATCAAACGGAAACGACTCAACCAGCGTGGCGACCGGAACGCCAACGGAGCCCTCTGGCGAATCGTGATGGTCCGGATGTCAACCGAACCCCGAACCAGCGCCTACGTTGCCCGCCGCACTCTCGAAGGCCGCAGCAAACGAGAGATCATGCGCTGCTTGAAGCGCTACGTCGCAAGAGAAGTCTTTCAAGACCTCAACAACATCGTCCAGCCCCTTAGCAAACGATAGGAGCTTCATATCTCCCAGTATCCGCGTCCGGATCCGACCCACGTCGTCAGCGACCTCGGCCAGGCTTGTGCTCCGACGCACCGCCTCGGAGGCGACCGGAACGAAATGGCGCCGAAACGGGGTGAACCCGCTCGTACCCGGCAAGACGATCGGGTCCGCGGCACTTGCCGTCCGCTGATGGACGGCCTGCGGTCGCCTGCAAGACAGGCGGAACTGGCATCCGATCGGGTGCCGCCCGAGGCGTGAGCTTCACGGGGCACATCAAATGGCGAGAGTTACCCCTGGGCCGCAACCGACCGGCAACTCGAGCGCACACGCGAACGCGGCGCTCGGGAGTTGACCCGGGGTCGACTCCAAACGCGCAATAACGCGGTTGTCACGACAAGCTGTGCGGGTCGATTGAGACTTCAGGCTCATCGAGCGCAACGTTGGTGCTCCAGGAGTGGCGGGCGAAGAAGTCGCCCTGCAGCAGGTTGCCGGCTATGTCGCTCAGCACCTTGTAGTTCGTGCTCGTTGAGGTTTTCGGTGTTCGTTCGATGTCGCACGTCGCGGGTTCGTCGGAGAAGAGAACGGTGTGGGAGACCTCTTTTCCGCAGGTCGGGCAACGAAGATGGACGGTCCGGCCGTCGTCGTGCTCGAACGTGCCGACGAGGTCATAGAGGTGGCGTTCTTCGGTCATGTTGTCCCTTTCTGGTGGCCGATTTCATCGCGGCTGGTGAGTCGAGGAGGGTCACCGCCTTGATGTTCATTCGGCACGCTGCGGGTTGCACTTGAATTCGGCTTCGCCTGTGAGCGCTCGACACTCGACCGTGGCGCGATCCTCACGATGCGACCGCCTGGGGTACGGGGACCGACCTCCTGCTGCGGCTGTTGATGGCGGTTCAAGGATCGGGACCTGACCTACGCCGTGCCAGTAGGACTTCTGGCGGGCGGTTCGTGCTCGCCCGCTCATCGTCTGCTAATCGGGCGCATCTTCGCTCCTCGCACTCACCTAATAGCCGCGGTGTATTCCTGGAAACGACCGAGGGCACGACTGGCGCTCGGAGATCCAACCGAAAGGAATCTGCCATGGCCAATCCGTTCAAGCTCGAGTTCGAGGAACTCGCACCGCTCTTTGAGGTGTCGCACGGGCTGTGCGCCGTGTACGAGGGGCCGGCGCCTGCGCCGTTCCCTGACGTCACGCCGACGCCGATCAACAACATCAGGCTCGATCAGGCATGGGGTGTCACGTTTCATTGGCACACCGAGCGTGCCCTCAACCACCTGATGTGTGGTACGTGGCAGCTCACCGTCTATCTTGAGGAGATGGGAGTTGGTGAGTTCGGCCTGCCGGGCAACCAGGTCCAGATCCCCTTCGTCTCCGAGCCCCATCTATATTGGCATGTCTTCAACTTCGGGCCGGGCGTGGTTCCGAGGGAAGGGGCATACCGAGTCGTCACCACCGTCGACATGACTGGACCGGGCGGTTTCCAGGGGCCAATCAGCGCCGTGGGCGAAGGCCCGATCATCAGGTTCTACGAGGTTGGACCCTGAGTCAACGGTTGTCGGCTTGTTCCCCGGGCCACCGCGGCGCGGGGAACAAGCAGCCTGGTCCGAACTGATCTCTGCGTGGCGATCATGTTCAACCGATGTAAGGCCACGCCCAAATGTGCATTGTGGGGTACGCCATGACTGACGCCGTCCTTTCCGACGACGAACTCATCAAAGATGCGGGTATCGACGGCATCGGCAGCGCAACTGCGCAGCGGCTGGAAGCTGCCGGGATCGCTTCAGTCGGACAGCTGGCTGAGGCGGACGTCGACCAACTCGCCGGTGCACTGGCCCGGAGCTATCCGACGTGGAAGCCCGAGACGTTACGCCACCGAGTTGGAGTGTGGGGCGCGCTCGCCCGCGAGCGTCTCCCGAGCACCCCAAGACGAACCTCGCCGGGCCACGTGTTCTTGCTCACGATCTGGACCGGTGCGGACGGCCGTCCGGTGAAGTCGCGGTTCGGCTATCGCAGCCCGGTCGAACCGGCATCCGAAGAAACGTCGCAGGAGGTCGTCGGTTGGTCACCGATTGCGTTCACGCGGTTCGTCCAACGCCGCGCCGATCTGTCCGATGCGCACGAACTGACCGAAGAACAGGTCCATCCCACAGAGGTCCTGGAATGGAGCAAGCACCTGATCGAGGGTGTGCTTGTGCGGGGCGGTGAGGACGCTGTTGTCGTCCAAGTCGAGGTTCCCACAGACCAGCTTCGTGCGGAAAGTGGACGCGTTCGGTGGCGGGCCTCAGGTCGGCTTGTTCCATTTGGTGGCGGTCCGCCGATCGCCCTCGGCAAGGATGGGGGTTCCGTCGAACACAGCGAGTCCATCGAACTCGCGTTCGCTGCGCAACCCGCACCTCAGGGCCTGTACCGAGCTTGGTTCGATATGAGCGTCAGCCCGCCAACAGCTCTCGAAGGAAACCGGTTGACAGTAGCGGACCGATCGCCTGAGCTGGCCGCATCGGGACAGCGGTCGTAATGAACGGGTTGAGGGACACCGCTCTGCGTGGCGAAAATTCCTCGCCATGGGCACGGCCAGTGGCGTACAGTCGGTAGTTCGCACGTCGGACGGGCCGGAAGGGGATCCCAGTGCTCTCGACGTCGATGTGTCGGGTGCTCCGGCCATTGGCCGGAGAGTCGCTGCAATCGCGCTCGAGCTTTTCGCTCCCATCGGACGGCCTTGCGCTGATTGCTGGCCCCCAGAGCGTCGCCTCCGAAGACGTCGCCAAAGAACTCGCTTCGCAGGGAGCACTCGATGCGACAGTGTGGCTGCGACTCGATGCCCTCGACAGCGATCCACGCTGTTTGCTGGAATCACTCGTGCGTGCGGCGCGACATGCCGGACACGAAGTGTTGGAAGATGTTGCCATCGGCGATGATGCACCGGACGCGTTGTCGCACGAACAGGTCGGACGCCGACTTGCCCAGGTGCTGAGTACAGCGAGGGTGCTGGTGGTCGAGGATGATCTGGCGACTGATCGCTCAGCACAGGCCGTGCGGACGCTCGCCGCATGGTTGAGGGATCTCGAGCCCGGCGCACGGGCGATCTATCTGTGCCACGGCTCCCTGCGACGGCGCATTAAGCGCATCGCTGACCACGTCCTCGAGGACATGGGAATCGTCGAGAGTGTTGCTGCTCTGATGCAGGGCGAAAACGGTTGTCACGCGGAGGACTTGGCGCGACTCGTGCCGCTCGTCAAAGACGACCGAGCGATCCTCTACGACATCATCGACGCCGCTCGCCTGCGCGACCATGAGCTGCTCTCAGACCTCAACGTCAGGAAATTTCGATACCGGTCACTACTGGAGAGGATCAACGATCGCATCCTGCCGACCGTGACGCCCGCTGAACTCCTGGCTCTCTCGACGGCGACGCGGACTGGATATTGGCACCGCGACCTGAGCGATCCTGCTCCACCACCAGAGATCATCCTGCGGCCGTGGATGGTGGCGCTCGAGGAGG
>CAXMZV010000392.1:0-4594 GCA_964199985.1 Candidatus Ilumatobacter isfjordensis
GCGCCAAGGGAAGGCACGTTCAACTATCAGTACCGAGTCACCGACGGCGACCTGCAGTCGGGTATCGCCAAGGTCAAGATCAGGGGCCGCACGCCGGCGACCACGACGACGACCATCGTTCCCGAAACCACGACGACCACCACCACCACCACTGTCCCGGACACCACCACCGCGACGACCACGGCAGCACCGCCGACGTCGCCTCCCACTCCGCCAGACGGCGGGTGACTCGGAGACGGAGGCGCGGGTCGGCCGCTGCCCGAAGAGCATTCTGATCGGCGCACGCGGCAGTATCGCAACCCTCGTCTAACGAGGTCGTCACGGCAAAGATTGCGTCGTCGCCTCGGTTCGGAACCCAGATCCGCGACCAGCACGGACAGCCCCCGGTCGGCAGCAGCACAATGCGGTTACTCTGTGGCAGGAGCCTGTTGACGGGCCGGTCGACGGGGATCTCGCGGATAGACGTCGGTGAGTTGTTCGTCGGTCACCGCCACGGAGAGTCGGGCTGTCTCGCCCAAGGGCGCCACGTCGAGGAGACGCTGAGTTGTTACTCGGCGACGGGCGAGCGAGTGCTGCCGCGCAGAGAACGAAGGCTGAGCCTCCACCTGAGTCGGTCGGAACGGCTCAGGTCGGCTGCCATCGTGCTCTCGACATAGCCGAGACAGGTCGCGGCGTCCTCGGCCAACAGATCGGGCCGTGCCGGCTCGCCGAATGTGACCGCACTTGACAATATCGCCAGTCGACGAAGTTCTCGCTCAGCGCTGCCGACGAGCGAGACGCCCGAAGCTGCGATGTCGCCGTCAGTCGCTGAGGGCTTGATCGCGAGACCAGCGTCGATGAGTCGGTCCGTGGCGATCGCCCAGGCCCCGACAACTCGTGTTCCCGGTAGCCCGCTTGCGAGACGTCGGCGCCGGCGTCGGCGCTTGAGGCCGAGAATCACCAGCGCGGCAATCAATGCGGGCAGCAACAGCGCGCCGAGGACGAGCGTGACTCGCTGGCCCCAGAGGCGCAGCGACGACAGCGCGGTTGCCCGGTCGTCGTCGACCACATCGTCGTCCACATCGTCGTCGATCGTGGTGTCGTTCGAGACCTCGGGGGGAGGTGCAATCGGTGGCTGAGCTGCGGCGGGGGTCTGTACGGCCGGCTCCTCCTCTGGTGGCGCGACGTCGGATGCCTCGTCAGGCGGGGTCGGGTCAAGTGCGACCCAGCCGCCGTCGACGAGCCGGATCTCGGGCCACACCTGTGCGTTGGCTGAGGTGAGTACAAGGGTGCCGTCGTTTGATGGGGCCTCCGCGACGAAGCCGGTGGCGACGCGAGCATCGACACCCAGTGAGCGGGCCAGCAAGACGTACGACGTCGCGAACTGCTCGGCAGTTCCTCGTTGGGTGTCGCGCAGGAATCGTTCGATCAATGCCCGTTGGAGTCCGCCGCCGGGCGCGTTCGACGCCAAGACCCAGTCGTCGCGCATCGTTGACTCGATGCGACGGAGTTGTTCGATGATGCTGCCGTCGCCGGCGAGCGTTGCGGCGAATTCATTGAGACTGGACACCGAATCGTCGACGGCACGCGTGGCGACGCCGCCCACCTGGGCGTCGGCCAGCGTCGGTGCGACCTCGCTGGTGATCGCGAGCGGCGCGTCGTCGCGACGTTCGACGAGACGGACAACGGTGCGATTCGCGTCGGTCTCGACCGCGGCATCGACGGTGACGGGTGCCCCGGGGAACGGCACCAGGCTGAGGTCGTCGTCGAGGAAGCTGACGTCAACACTGATTTGGTCGGTCGCGTCTGGGGCCAACCGCCGACCGATCGGCCGTAGCGTCAGCGCTGGTGTCCAGCGCTGGCCGTCGTAGTCGCTGAGGGCCGCAGTCCGCCATCGAGTCGGAAGCGCTCGCCCTGCTGTGTCGACCGCGTTGATTTCGTGCAGGTCGATCACGGGGTCGAGATCGCGTAACGCCAGTGTCGATTCGATTGGGTCGAGCACGGCGGCGGTCTGCTCGGCGGGGTCGTTGCGGCGGGGGTCGGCGCGCACCGAGAGCGCGACGGGCACGCTGACCGCGGCGGCGGTGATGCCCGCGACGAGCAGCAAGGGGATCAGTCGTCGTTCACCGCGCAAGGTTGCCCATCGGTCCCCCAACGCAGTGTCGGGTCGGAGCGCCGCAAACAACGCACCCAAGAGGCCGAGCGGGAGGAGCCAGATCAGCCGCTCGCCCAACGGTGCCGAGAGCGCGACGATGCTGGCGAAGGCAGCGAGGATCGGCAACCAGGCGAGGAGATGCCAGCGGCGTCGGCCTGCGATGCCCGTTGCGAGGGCCGTCGCGATGGCGATCACCAGCGCCACCGCACCGATGAGGTCCGGCCGGTCGGGGCTGGGCCACTCGGTGGTGAGGAGACGTTGGGCGCCCGACAGGACAGCGTCGACGGCGTCATCCACCTGTCCGCCTTCCACGGCGACGACCACGCCGAGACTCGCTGCAACTCCGACGATTGCAGCGACAACTCGGACAACAGCGGGAAGCGATCGCACCCCGATGGAGACGACCGCCGGGATCGCGACCGCAATGCCAAGGGACCAAACCCAGCGGTCGAACACTCCGCCAGCGAGCGCGGCAACGATGCCCATTGCCGTGGCCGCGATGACCATCCGAGTGCGGAGCAGCGCTGTCACTGGTCCCACGTTCTCCAGCGTGTGACGAATCCCCCGGCGTTGCGTGCAGCAACGGCGATGCCAGCGGTGGCAACCGCATCGTCGCCGATTCGGACCACCAAGGTCTGTTCGAGGTTGGCAAACCTGCTCGACGGTCCGGTCGGCCCGGTCACGAGCACGACGGAGGTGTGATCAATGCCGCCGGCGAACAACGCAGCCACCGTGAGCGACGCGTCAGCGTCGGTCTGCTGGATCGGTGTCAGGAAGTCGAGCACCGTGCCTTCGTCGAGGATGGGTGCGGGCCGGCCTGGATGGGCGGTACTCGTGGTGCGCACGACCACGTCGAGGCCGGACCGGATGGCGTGCGATGCCAGCGTGGCAGCAACGTCGACGATCTCCTCGAAGTCGTCAGGGGTCGCGACGTGTTTGGCCGTATCGACGACGACGGTGAACTCAGGCCGTCGAACCTCGACGGTCTCGCGCACCATCAACGTGCCCGTGCGTGCTGTGGTCGGCCAGTGGATGAGACGGGGGTCGTCGCCCTCGACATACTCGCGCATCGACACGAATCCCGACATCGGGTCGGCGGACGCTCGGCGCAACACCGATTCGCTGTCGACGACACGAACCGCTCCCTGCGGCCCAACCAGTGGGTAGACCTTCGGGTGGACGGTGATCTGTCCGACGGCATTGTCTCGGCGGTCGCCGACGGCGAGCCAGAATGGATCGATGCGTTCGACCGAGAACGGCCCGATGGGGAAGACACCGCGACGAACGGTTGCGATGTTCCCGAAGAAATCGACAGCGTCCTCGGCAGCGACTGGCTCGAGGAGGACTCGGCACCCCTGGTCATCGCAGTGGTCGAGCACCGTTGCGCGACCGGTGCGGAACCTGCTCGCATTGCGAACGCGGTAGACGACATTGATTGGGTCGCCGCGCGGCACACGCATCGCACCGATGCGGCGCGTCACCGTGCCGCGGAGCGGCCGCTGCGCGACCCAGATTGCCGCGATGACGATGGCGGCGACGCCAATGCCAGCGATGACGAGTTCTTCGTAGCGCCACCACAGGCCCATGCCGACCAGGACAACAGCGGTGACGATGGCGCCGAGTCCGGACCGCGTCAGCACGTGCTCAGTTCCCTGGGTTGCGTGGAACCGGCACGTCGTCGATGAGGTCGGCCAACAAGGCGGTGAGTCGGACACCGCGGAGTTCGGCCTCCGACGTGAGCGCCATGCGGTGCGCAAGGACCGGGCCAGCGACGGTCTTCACGTCGTCGGGCGTCACGTAGTTGCGCTCATCGGTGGCAGCAAAGGCTCGGGCGACCCGAAGCAATGCAAGCGTTCCGCGGGTCGATACGCCGAGGCGGAGGTCGCTGTGGCTGCGCGTCGCATTCGCGATGGCAACGATGTACTCGTTGATGCTGGGTGTCACGGCGAGCTGATCGATCTCGCTGATCACTCCGTCGAGCTCGTCTGCGTCGGTGACCGGATCGAGCTCGTCGTCGCGCTGGCCGCGGTGGTAGCTGTCGAGCAGTGTGACCTCGGTGGCGGCGTCGGCGTAACCCAGGCGGAGGCGCATGGTGAAACGGTCGAGCTGGACGTCGGGGAGCGGGAACGTGCCCTGGAAGTCGCGAGGGTTCTGGGTGGCGATCACGAAGAACGGACGCGGGACCGGCCGACTCACGCCATCGGCGGTGACCTGGCGCTCCTCCATCACTTCAAGCAGTGCCGCCTGGGTCTTGGGGCTGCCGCGGTTGATCTCGTCGCCGATGAGCACGTTGGTGAACACGGGGCCTTCGCGGAAGGAGAAGGAGCCCGACTTCTGGTTGTAGACCATGACGCCGGTGATGTCAGTGGGGAGCAGGTCCGGTGTGAACTGGACACGTTTCCACGAGCCTGCGATCGAGTTGGCGATCGCCTTGGCGAGGCTGGTCTTGCCGGTACCGGG
>CAXMZV010000393.1:0-4579 GCA_964199985.1 Candidatus Ilumatobacter isfjordensis
TGCGTCTGGTGATTGCCCGTTGTTCCGTGGACTATGCGGGCAAGCTCGCGGCCCACCTGCCCGAAGCCAACCGGTTGATCATGGTGAAGGCCGATGGTTGCGTCGCCATACATGCCGACGGCGGCGCCTACAAGCCGCTTAATTGGATGAACGCACCAAACACCGTGGTGGAAGAACTCAGTGATACCGACGCTGCTGCCGATGGATCTGAAAACGATGCGGCGAGTGCCCACCGCTGGATCGTCACGAATCCCAAGAAGGAGACGCTGACGATCACGCTCCACGAGGTGATGAGCGACACCGAGCACGAGTTGGGCACCGATCCGGGCCTGCAGAAAGACGGCGTCGAGGCGCATCTCCAAGAACTGCTCGCCGCGAGCCCCGCCGCAATCGAAGAAGGTCTGAAGCTGGTGCGCCGCGAGTACCCGACAGCAATCGGCCCGATCGACCTCGTGTGCCGCGACGATGCCGACACTGTGGTTGCTGTCGAGGTCAAGCGGCGCGGCGACATCGATGGCGTCGAGCAGTTGACCCGCTACATCGAACGCCTCAAGCTCGACTCATCGCTCGGCGAAATCCGCGGCGTGTTCGTCGCTCAGGTCGTGAAGCCGCAAGCCAAGGTGCTCGCTGAGTCGCGCGGCTTCACCTGGGTCGAGGTCGACTACGACGAACTTCGGGGCATGAAGCCCGACGAGCTTCGACTCTTCTGACCGCTGGCGCCTGACGGCTTCGCTGTCAGCAGGGAGCATCGGGCCAGTCGGGTGCGGCCATGACGGTGTAGATGGTGTCGTTGTCGACGAATGCGCTGTTCTCGGCAGCGGTGGCGAAGGCCTCGCCGACTTCCAGCTCTGGGAGGCGCGTGCAATCGACTGGGTCAGACAACCGGATTGACGCTGTTTCGGGCCACTGCACGAGCGGCGTGTCCGGGTCATCGAAGTCCGCTGCGGGACCGAACTCGATCGCGGCGAACCGGAAGGTCTCGGGGAAGTAACGCTCGACATCATGCAACTCTGGTCCGGCAAGGGCCGTGAGTTCGTCAATGTTCTGCGGCGGTTCACCGGCAGCGACGGACTCTCTCACCACCTCGACACCGGCTGGGCTAATCTTCTGGACCCACACATCGGGCACGAGGGCGCCAAGAATCGCGAACCCTGCGGGAGCCGCATAGATGGCGCGGCCATCGTCAGTCACCAGCAGATCTGGAACCGCTGCGAAGACGACGTCAGCCGATTCGTCCGACAGGTCGGGCAGAACCGACAGCACCGCACCATCGGCCTGGCCGGAGGGGCCGTCGGCGCCGGAGCCGCAGGCCCCAGCGATGACGAGGAGCACCACCGGGAGAGCCGTTCGTGTGACGGGCCCGCTCAACCGCATCACCGCAGGCTAGGTGACGTATCACACCGTCTCGGGCCGGGGCGGGTGGCCATCCTGCGCTACCGTCTGCGCCATGAGCCAGGAAGTTCGCGGAATCATTGCACGAGCCAAGGGCGAGCCCGTCTCGCTCGAAACCATCGTCATCCCGGATCCGGGTCCGGGCGAAGCCGTGGTCGCAATCCAGGCGTGCGGCGTCTGCCACACCGATCTGCATTACCGCGAGGGTGGCATCAACGACGAGTTCCCGTTTCTCCTCGGCCACGAGGCTGCCGGGGTTGTCGAAGCCGTCGGCGAGGGGGTGACCAACGTCGTTCCTGGCGACTACGTGATCCTCAACTGGCGAGCGGTCTGCGGTAACTGTCGAGCCTGCAAGCGCGGCGAGGCGCAGTACTGCTTCGACACACACAACGCCGCACAGAAGATGACACTCACCGACGGCACCGAGCTGTCACCCGCACTCGGCATCGGCGCGTTCTGTGAGAAGACGCTTGTGCACTCCGGCCAATGCACCAAGGTCAACCCCGAGGCGCCAGCGGCTGTCGCTGGCCTGCTCGGGTGCGGCGTCATGGCCGGCATCGGAGCCGCAATCAACACCGGCGAGGTGTCACGCGGCCAGAGCGTTGCTGTCTTCGGCTGTGGCGGCGTCGGCGATGCTGCGATCGCCGGTTCCAAACTCGCTGGCGCGTCGAAGATCATTGCTGTCGACATCGATGATCGCAAGCTCGAATGGGCGCAGCAGTTCGGCGCCACCCACATCTGCAACTCGAAGAACACCGACCCCGTGGAATTCATCCGCTCGGTCACTGACGGCAACGGTGCTGACGTCTGTATCGAGGCGATCGGCCACCCCGAGGTCTACAAGCAGTGCTTCGAGGCTCGCGATCTCGCCGGCACCGTCGTGCTCGTGGGTGTACCAAACCCAGAGATGACTGTGGAGCTGCCCTTCATCGAAATCTTCGGCCGTGGCGGGGCGCTCAAGTCATCCTGGTACGGCGACTGCCTGCCCGAGCGCGACTTCCCCATGCTGATCGATCTGTACCTCCAGGGACGCCTCGACCTCGGCGGCTTCGTGTCGGAGACGATCGCGCTGGAAGACGTCGAAGAGGCGTTCCACAAGATGGAGCGCGGCGAAGTGCTCCGTTCGGTCGTGGTGCTGTGAGGGGGTCGCTGTGAGTATCGAGCTGGTCACGACCGAGGGCATCTTCGCCCTGGGCGGCGGCGAGTGGGAGGTCGAGAACAACATCTGGTTGGTCGGCGACGACAAAGAAGTGTTGATCTTCGACGCTGCTCATGACCATCAACCGATCGTCGACGCCGTGAACGGCCGCAAGGTGGCCGGCATCGTGCTCACCCATGGTCACAACGATCACATCAACGCTGCGGTGGCACTCCGCGATGCCGTCGATGCTCCGATCCTGCTCCACGAGTTCGACCGCTTCCTGTGGGACGTCGTGCATCCGGATCACGACTTCGATGGCCCGCTCGAACCAGGTCGAACGATCAAGGCTGGCGGTCACGAACTCGGCATTCTGCACACGCCCGGCCACTCACCAGGCTGCTGCTGCTTCCACGACGTCGCAACCGGCGCGGTGGTCAGCGGCGACACGCTGTTCTGCGGTGGCCCAGGGGCAACCGGTCGCGTCTATTCCGACGAGCCGACCATCCTTGCCACGATCCGCGACGTCCTCCTTGAACTGCCCGACCACACCGTTGTGCACACCGGCCATGGCGACACCACGACGATCGGCGCGGAGCGTGACGGTGTGGTGGCCCGCGCCGCCGAACTCGGTCTGTGATCTGACCGATGCCAGCACGCGTCGTCGAGGGTGTTGTCCAGCACTACGCCTGGGGCGACCCGACGTTCATTCCGAAGTTGCTCGGACTGCCCGGCCGTGGCAAGCCCTGGGCCGAACTATGGCTTGGCACACATCCGAATGGGCCGACGTTGCTCGACGACGGAACACCGCTCCTCGACATCACCGGGCCGTTGCCGTACCTGCTCAAGGTACTCGCTGCCGCTGAGCCACTTTCGCTGCAGGCACACCCCTCCAGCGAGCAGGCCGTCGAGGGATTCGCTCGCGGCGTCTTCGCTGACGATCAAGCAAAACCCGAGCTGCTCGTTGCGCTCACTGAATTCGAGGCGTTCTGCGGATTCCGCCCCTACGGATCAACCATCGACTATCTGCGCAGCATCGGCGCTGCCGAGTTCGCCGACTTCGTTCAGGAGTTTGGCGAAGACACGATCACCCATCTCCTCCAAGGCGAGTTCGCGACCAGCTCCGCAATCGAGGCGTTGGTTGACACGTCCGACCCCCAGGCTGCATGGGCTCACCAACTTGGGACCACCTACGGGTTCGGGGACCCAAGCGTCGCTGCGACCCTCCTGATGAACTTCGTGACCTTGCAACCCGGTCAAGCCCTGCACCTCACCGCTGGCAACCTGCATGCCTATCTGCGCGGGTCGGGTATCGAACTGATGAACGCCAGCGACAACGTCGTACGCGGCGGACTCACCGTGAAGGAGGTCGACGTCGAACTCCTCCTCGACGTGATCGACCCCGCGCCGCTGCGCGATCCGATCATGAAGGTCGAACACGATCGATACCCGCTGGTCGAAGCGGGAGTGCAACTCGTGCACCTCTCCCCCGGCGACAGTCATCGCTCCACCGGCCATGAGCTCGCCATTGCGCTCGATGGCACGACGCTGTACCTGTCCCCCGGTACCCAGGTGTACGCCGACAGCAACACCTACGTCGTCACATCGCTCTGACCCGTCGCGCCGACGAACGTCCCGCGCTGAAGGGACGAATGTCGGCTCAACTCACGGAGAACCTGTCCAGCCGATGAACACCACGGTCGCAAGTGGGGTTCGTCGGCGCTGACTACTTCTTCTTGCGGATCTCGACGATCTTCTCGTTGGCGTGGTTGGCGTCGTCGCCTTGCTCTTCGAGGAGCTTCGCTCGGTCCTTTTCGGCTTCGCGGGCGGCCTTCTTCAGGTCAGCGCGGTCGAGAGCGGCATCGATGCCGTGCTCGTTGATGAACTCGGCCCACTCGACGAGCTGATCGACCATCTCGTCTTCGGGCACGACGGCGACGTTCTGACCCTTGATGAACAGGTGGCCACGTTTGTTGCCGGCAGCAATACCGATGTCGGCGTCGCGTGCCTCACCCGGCCCGTTGACGACACAGCCCATCACAGCAACCT
>CAXMZV010000394.1:0-4572 GCA_964199985.1 Candidatus Ilumatobacter isfjordensis
CCCAGGTGCCGTTCGGGCGCTCGATGAACTGCACCATGGCGAGCAGTCCGTCCAGCGTGCGCTGGTCTGCGTACCGGCCGCTGCTCGGCTTCCCCATGCCGGACAGCAGGTTGCCCGTGCTCCAGTAGACGGGTGTGCCGTTCACCATCTCGAGCGGCTGCACCACATGCGGACCATGGTGCACGACGAGGTCGATGTCGGCGCCACCGGTGATGGCCGTCGCGAAGGAGCGATCACGTGCGATCGGGCTTCGGAGCATCTCCTTCGAGATGTGCACACTCACGATGACGATGTCGGCTCCTTGGGCACGCAACGCCCGGACGTCGTCGATGACCTGCGAGCTCGACGACGCGTACGTCTGCCGCCAGGTCTGAGAGGGTCTGACCGTGTTGGTGTAACGGGTGTAGGAGACGTGACCGACTCGAACGTTGCCGACATCGAACGCCCGCGGCACCGCTTCGTCTGGCGTGCGAGCGGTGCCCGTGTGGCTGATGCCAGCGGCGTCGAGCGCGTCGAGTGTCGAGACGACTCCACTGAAGCCGGTGTCGTAGCTGTGGTTCGACGCCGTCGAGCAGCGGCTGAATCCTCCGGCACGTGCACCCGCTGCCATCTCGTACGGCGCAATCAGCAAGTTGCCGCCAAACGGTGACCTGCCGACCGCCCCGACACGGGCACCCGGACGCCCGATCGGAAGTTCCATGTGACAGATCGCAAGATCAACGTCGGCGTTCACGGCTGCGAGTGGCGCAAAGACATGCGAGAAGTCGTAGCGCCCTCCCGTGGCCGCGCCGCCGCGCTTGCCGGCATCGAGCACGGCGTTTTCGGTAAGAATGTCGCCGCCCGCGGAGACGAGAAGCGATCGAGGCGGGCCCGAGCGATCGGCCGGCGCCGCAACGGTGACCGGATCGCTGACATCACCGGGCAGTGCTGCCACCGTGTGGACGGCGGCACCCATCGCCACGATGGCGGTTGCCGCAATCAGGGCACCACGGACACGCAGTCCGCCCAGTCTCGACCGTCGCCTCATCGCTGCCAGTCTGTCAGGCTCGATGACACGACCAGTCCGCGAGACATCTCTGACCCATTTTGCCCGGGGAAGAACGGGACAGGTGTAACGTCCGGCGGCGATGAACGAGTACGTCAACGCTTCCACCACCCTCCCGACACAGCAGCTGTACATCGGCGGCGGTTACGTCGACGCGACGTCGGGTGAGACCTTCGAGACGATCAACCCGGCGACCAACAGGGTGATCTGCAACGTGCAACAAGCGAGCCAGGACGATGTTGACGCCGCCGTGGCAGCTGCCCAGGCTGGCTTTGCTGTGTGGTCGGTGATGCCCGCAATGGAACGCACCCGCATCATGTTGAAAGCAGTCGAGATCCTGCGTGAGCGCAACGACGAGATTGCTCATCTCGAGACACTCGACTCGGGCAAGCCACTGTCGGAGACGACCACCGTCGACATCGTCACCGGCGCCGACCAGATCGAGTACTACGCCGGTCTCATCTCGATGCTGCACGGACAACACTTCGATTTCCCGCCCAACGGCTTTGCGTCCGTCAAGCGCGAGCCGCTTGGTGTCTGTGCCGGAATCGGCGCGTGGAACTACCCCGTGCAGATCGCGATGTGGAAGTCGGCGCCCGCCCTTGCGTGCGGCAACTCCTTCATCTTCAAGCCAGCCGAGCTGACACCGTTGACGGCGCTCAAGCTCGCCGAGGTCTACACCGCGGCCGGGCTGCCCGACGGCGTGTTCAACGTGGTGCAAGGCGACTACCGCGTGGGCCAGATGCTGTCGCGCCATGAAGGCATCGCGAAGATCTCACTGACCGGCGAGGTGGGCACCGGCAAGAAGGTGATGGCTGATGCCGCCACCACGCTGAAGGGCGTCACGCTCGAACTCGGCGGCAAGAGCCCGATCATCGTGTTCGACGACGCCGACCTCGACAGCACCGTCAACGCAACGCTTGTTGCCAACTTCTACTCGGCTGGCGAGGTGTGCTCGAACGGCACGCGGGTGTTCGTGCAGCGCGGCCTCTACGAAGATTTCGTGGCGAAACTCGGCCCGCGCACCGAAGCGTTGAAAATCGGTGACCCGTTCGATCCTGCCGTGATGGTCGGCCCCCTGATCAGCCGCGAGCACCACAGCAAGGTGATGGGCTACATGGACGTCGCACTGGCGAGCGAGGCGCGCCACGTCTGTGGCGGTTCGGTGCCCGACGATGATGCGCTGGCCGACGGCAACTACGTCACGCCGGCGATCTTTGCTGACTGCGACGACGAGATGGCCTTCGTCAAGGAAGAGGTCTTCGGTCCGCTGATGTCGGTGCTGCCGTTCGATAACGAGGACGAAGCACTGCGACGCGCAAACGACACCAACTACGGCCTGTCAGGTGCGGTGTTCACTCGTGACTTCGCTCGCGCGCATCGCGTGGCCAACGCCATCGAGGCCGGCAACGTCTGGATCAACAGCTATAACGACCTGCCACCGTCGATTCCCTTCGGCGGCTACAAGCAGTCGGGCTACGGCCGCGAGAACGGCCTCGTGACGCTCGATCAATTCACGCAGTGGAAGACGATCTACGCCAACCTCGGCAACTTCGAGGCCTACTACTGACGGACACCCTTGTTGCGCTGGGGTTTTGCGCCCTCAGTAACTCTGTGACAGTGCTCATGCAGAGTGGGAACCATGAAGAACGCCCGCACGAACGCCAGCACCGCACACCAGCTCACCCTGCTTCCCGATCTCGCTCCGGCACCGAACGTGAGCGCCCGCTTTCTGCTCAGCCAAGACACCCGCGAACTCGGCATGCGTCAGGTCGCTGAGATTCGCCAGATGTTGGCCGAGCGCAAGGCCGCTCGCGACGTCGCGAAGGTCGCCAACGTCGTCACGATGCCGGCTCGCACCGACCGCGCTGCCTGAGCCAGTTGACATGACCGCCGAGCGCTTGCAAACTGCAAGCACGCCGAACGTCCTGATCCGCGACTTGCCAGCCGAAGCTCACGCCGTGCTGAGTCGTCGAGCGAAAGATGCCGGCATGGCGCTCCAAAAGTACCTCGTCCGCGAGCTCACACGGTCGGCCTTGACCCCGACGATGACCGAGTTCTTCGACGACTACAACCTGTCGGGTCTCCCGAAGCTGAGCCGCCAGACCGTCCTCGACGCGCTTCACGAGGGGCGTCCCGAGTAGTGCTGGTCATCGACGCCTCCGATCTCCGGGCGCCCGACCTGATCAACATCGAAACCATGTCCGGTCTTCGCACCCTGCTTCGTCGCGGCGACATGGACGCGTCGGTCTACGACGGCGCTGTCGCAAGCCTGCGCACTGTCGGCATACAGCGCATGCCCACCGCCTCGCTCATTGGGCGCATCTCCAAGCTTCGCGACAACATCACCGCAGACGACGCTGCCTACGTCGCGCTTTCTGAAGCGCTTGGCTGCCCGCTCGTCACGGCCGACACACGCGTCGCCAACGCCCCCGGCCCACGGTGCGACTTCGAGGTGCTCTGACGGTCGCAGATCGTCAGCCGGCGTTGGGCGCCAGGTCCTTCACCGCTTGCCAGTGATCAAGATCAGGATCGAGCGGCAAGATTGCGAGCGAGCTCGTGGTCACGCCGTTGTCAAAGTACGACTGGATCTGCGCCCGACAGGCCTCGGGCGAACCGTGCACGATCAGCTCATCGACCACTGAGTCGGGAATCTCGGCGAGCGCCGCCTTACGGTCACCCGCCTTCCACGCGTCCCACATGCCCTGCAGTTCTTCACCACGGCCGAGCCACTCGTGGAACGCCGCATAGACCGGCACGTTCAGATACGCAGCAATTGCGAACTTCGCCGCGGCTCGAACGACCTCGGCGTTCTCGCTCGGGCAGCAGAAGATGCGGGCGACGATCTCACGATCATCACCACCGGCAGCATCGGTCACAATCGGCGCCACTTTCGCGACGTCGTCGGCCGACAGCCAGTTGATGATTGCACCGTCGCCTTCGCGTCCAGCCAGACGCAGCATCCCTTCGCGCAAGGCAGCGACGAGAACGGGTGGCTTCTGCTCCGGCCGGATGCCCAGACGGAATCCATTGATCTCAAACGTGTCGTAGCTCTTCTTGATCTTCTCGCCCTCGAGTGCGTCCTTGATGAAGCGGACGACGTCACGGACCTTCTTGTAGGGCTCCTCGAACGGCACACCGTTCCAACGCTCGACGATCACATTGCTCGACGATCCGATTCCGATCGCAAAACGTCCCGGTGCTGCGTCGGCCATCGAGGCAACGCTCTGTACGAAGCAAGCAGGTGAGCGCGTGTACGCGGGCACGATCGCCGTGCCCAGACGCAGACGCGGCTCCCATGCCGCAGCGAGCGCCAGCGGCGTGAACGCATCGGCGCCGTCCGCCTCGGCGGACCAGATGTCGGTGTAGCCCATGTCGGCGAGCTCGCTCAGCTTCTCGGCGTGCGAGTGCAGCGGGCCCGGAAGGGGAACGGTCATGCCTGGTCGTTGTGGAAGCGCCATCCGATCACCTTACGCAGCGCGCCCCACCGCAGGCGAAGGCTCGGCCGCCACCGACCCGACGACTTC
>CAXMZV010000395.1:0-4563 GCA_964199985.1 Candidatus Ilumatobacter isfjordensis
CAGTTGCATGCTGGAGATGTGATCAAAGACGACCTCGTCAGCGTGCTCGGTGCGCCGACCTTCAAGTACCGCATGCAACGCGGCGAGGCAATCGAGCAGGCGATCTGGGTCGATTCGTCGTCGGGCAATCGCGAGCTGTTCGACGGCGCCACCTACGTCCGCATCGTCGATGGCGTCGCGTACGCGAGTGCCGACGTTGCCGGTTCATGGATCATCGACCCGGCCGCCGCGCCGACAGATCCGTTGGCGTCGCTCACCGAAATCGTCACGCTCGAGCGCGTACTGCCCGCGGAGCTGCTCGATGCCGTCACTGCCTCGGCGTTGCAAGGCGAGTCCGGAACAGGCCGCTACTTCTTCGTCGACACCGAATTGGCCGCGGTCGCCGGCGGCGGCCGAGCCGCATGGCTCACGTCGTGGGGCTTCGACTCCACCATCGCCCCCACGGCGATCGACGGGTTCGTCGACGACGTGCCCGACACCGCACGACCCGGCATGATCCTCGTGTCGATCGTGAGCAGCGCTGATGGCGTCGTCACCTCGCTCACGATCGATGCTCCCGGAATCGGCGAGTCCGTCTCGTACCGTCTCGAAGGGGCGTCAACGGAGCCGCTCACGATCGATGTCCCGACCACCGTCATCGAGTGAGCCGTACCGACGCCGACCAGATTGGGCGACCGGCCTACTTCCAGCGAATGAGTTCGCGATTGATTTCACCGATCGACCGACAACCGGTCAGCGCCATGGTTCGCTCCAGGCCTTCTCGGAAGAAGGTGAGCAGTTGGTCGACCCCCGCCTCACCAGCTGCGCCCAGGGCGTAGAGGTAGGGACGACCGATCGACACTGCGTCCGCACCGAGCGCCAGCGCCTTGACGATGTCAGCACCACGCCGCACGCCGCCATCGCAAATGATTGTCGCCTCGTCTTGGACCTCGTGCCGCACAGGTTCGACTAACTCGATCGGAGCTGGTGCATCGTCGAGCTGCCGTCCGCCATGGTTCGACAATCCAATCGCATCGACGCCCACCGTCACTGCCTGCCGGGCGTCGGCAACCGTCTGAATTCCCTTGAGTGCAATCGGTCCATCCCAAATCGAACGCAACCAGTCGATGTCATCCCACGACAACGCCTGATCAAACTGGGTGGCGACCTTCTCAGCGAGGGCAACCGGCTTCGAACCATCGGGCGCCGAGCTGTCTGCGAGGTTGGCAAACATGATCGGATCGTTGCGAAGAAAGTCCCAGGTCCACGAAGGGTGGATCGCCCCGTCGACCAGCGTTCCGAGACCGATCTTCGGCGGCAGAGAGAACCCGCGCCGGACATCGCGCTCTCGTCGGCCGAGCACGGCAGTGTCCACCGTGAGCCACAGAGTCGTGTACCCGGCATCCGCCGCCCGCTGGATCAGATCCTTGACCAACCCGCGATCGCGCCAGGTGTACACCTGGAACCAGTTGTTCGAGGGATTCGCTTCGGCGACGTCCTCGATCGTTTGCGTCCCCATCGTCGACAATGAGTACGGGACACCTGCGCGGCCTGCGGCTCGAGCAACTGCGAGTTCACCTCGCGAGTCGGCAATGCGCGTGTACCCGGTTGGCGACAACAGCAACGGCATCGACAGCGGCTGTCCGAGCAACGTTGTCGTGGTGTCGAGATTGCTGACGTCGCGAAGCACGCGAGGCTTCCACTCGAGCTCGGCGAACTTCGCGGCGTTGCCGACGAGCGCCCGTTCGTCCTCGGCGCCGCCGTCGATGTAGTCGAACACTCCGCGCGGAAGACGCCGACGAGCGATGCGCCGATAGTCATCAACCGTGACGCAGCGCTGCAACCGCCGTTCGAGCGATGACATCGTCAGTTCTTGGAACTGAACGGTTTCGCGGAACGTGTTGATCATCCCCATGACCGGCGATCGTAATAGCAATCATCGTGAACTCACGTCAGTCGACCAGGCGCAAGCCTGAAGGAGTCATGCTTGGTTCGGCCTGGGGTAGATCGACGACGAACTCGGTGCGGTGAGCCGGGAACAGGTGCTCACTGACCAGCACAGGTTCACCCTTGCGATCGGTGGTGACGCGCTGACACCGCAGGAGTGGTGACCCGACCGGGATGCCGAGCAACTCCGCGTCGGCCGGTTCTGCCGAGTCGGCTCCGATCGTCTGGGTGGCACCACGCAGCTCGATCTCGAGGAGCTCATAGAACGGTCGCCGCTCGACGTCGGCACGCGACAAGTTCGCTCCGAGGTCCGCTGGGCACCACACCGTGACCACGGCGAAGGGCTCGCCATCAGCGAGGTTGACTCGCTTGACGCGCAGCACTTGATCGGTGCGAAGCAACTTGCGAACTCGCGCTGGTGGCTGTTCGAAAGCGAATTCGCTCACCTTGCGTTCGCTGATCTTGCCGACGCCTTCGACCTGCGATTCGATCGTGCCGAGCGACGTGAGACTCTGCCGTACCGGTTCGGTGGCGACGAACCAGCCGAAGCCTTGGCGTGCGGCAATCAGGCCGTCTTCCCGGACGAGCTCGAGGGCACGCCGCACCGTGACCCGCGACGCTCCGAACTCCGAGGACATCTCAGCTTCGGATTGCAGCATTGTTCCGGGCGGCGAGTTCTGGGCACGTTGGCGGAGTTCGTCGGCGATTTCCTAGTACCTGATACGCCTCATGACTGCACCAGTTCGATGCGATTCCCGAACGGATCAAAGATATGGCACCGCACGAGTCCTTCGATCTCGTCGTTCCACGTTGCGTCGATGCCGCGACTCTCGACGAAGGCGCGGAGATTGCTCAACGTCAGTGCCGGATGCGCCTTCTTCGCGGCGACGAATGGCTCTTCGCCGCCGACGTGCAGCCGCACCTCGCCGGCTTCGAACCAGGCGCCGCCACGTGCGGCGAGGAGCGGTGGTTTGGGGACCTCGGCCAGGCCGAGCACACCGACGTAGAACTCTCGGGCCGCATCTTCGGACCCTGCGGGGATGGCGAGTTGGACGTGATCGATGCCCACCCATCCCGCATCGGATGCTGTGCCACAGACGCGGCCAGAAGCGTTGGGGACATGCTTTGCCGAACTCATGAACTTGTATTATAGTTGTCTACATGGCTTCTGTGAGTGCAACCACCCCCATCGAACTCGTCGAGCGTGTCTACGCCGCCCTTCCGGGCAACGTCCAGATCGCCCGCGACCGACTGAATCGGCCGCTGACATTGACCGAAAAGATCCTTGTCAACCACCTGGCGGACCCGCAGAACCAGGAACTCGAACGCGGCGACAGCTACGCAGATTTCAACCCTGACCGCGTCGCCATGCAGGACGCCACGGCACAAATGGCTCTGCTGCAATTCATGACGGCAGGCCTGCCCGAGGTTGCCGTACCGTCGACGGTCCACTGCGATCACCTCATTCAGGCCAAGGTCGGCGCAAAGATCGACCTCGGTGTCGCCGTTGACACCAACGCCGAGGTGTACGACTTCCTGAAGTCGGTCAGCGCCAACTACGGCATCGGCTTCTGGGGGCCCGGCTCGGGCATCATTCACCAGGTCGTCCTCGAGAACTACGCCTTCCCGGGCGGCATGATGATCGGCACCGACAGCCACACCCCGAATGCTGGCGGTCTCGGCATGGTGGCCATCGGCGTCGGCGGCGCTGACGCGGTCGATGTGATGACCGGCTTTGCGTGGAACGTCAAGTGGCCGAAGGTCATCGGGGTCAAGCTCACCGGCACGCTCTCCGATTGGAGTAGCCCGAAGGACGTCATTCTCGAAGTCGCCCGCCAACTCACCGTCAAGGGCGGCACCGGCGCAATCGTCGAGTACTTCGGGCCCGGCGCCGACTCGATCTCCGCAACCGGCAAAGCCACCATCTGCAACATGGGTGCCGAGATCGGTGCCACCACCTCGGTGTTCGGCTACGACGCCAACATGGGCCAGTACCTCAAGGCGACCGGCCGCGAGGCGATTGCCGACGCCGCCGACAAGGTCGCCGATCACCTGCGTGCCGACGACGGCGCCAGCTACGACCAGGTGCTCGAGATCAACCTCGACGACCTCAAGCCGTTGATTAACGGCCCGCACACCCCCGACCTCGCCCACAAGGTCGGCGCTGGCGTCGGCGATGCTGCTCGCGAGAACGGTTGGCCGCTCGTGCCGTCGGCTGCGCTCATCGGGTCGTGCACCAACTCGTCATACGAGGACATCACCCGCGCTGCGTCGATCGCCCGCCAGGCTGCCGCCAAGGGGCTCACGTCGAAGATCGACCTGATGATCACCCCTGGCTCCGAACAGACCCGCGCCACCATCGAACGTGACGGCCTGCTTGCCGACCTCGAAGCAATCGGCGCCACCGTGCTCGCCAACGCCTGCGGGCCGTGCATCGGCCAGTGGAGCCGTCCCGAAGCGATCCTGAACCAAACCAACACGATCGTCACGTCCTACAACCGCAACTTCCCCAAGCGCAACGACGGCTCGTCCAACACGCTTGCGTTCGTCACCTCACCTGACACGGTGATGGCCATCGCGCTGTCAGGTCGCCTCGACTTCGACCCGACCACCGACACGATCACCGCCCCTGATGGC
>CAXMZV010000396.1:0-4556 GCA_964199985.1 Candidatus Ilumatobacter isfjordensis
AATAACCAAGGCTACGACCCTCCGCCCGACCAGGCAAGGGGGTCATCCTCGACGCGTGCAAAAAGCCCTCGAAGTTGCCTCTTGACACAGAGAGGCTTCGTTCAGGAGTGGGTTTGGGGCGGCACCTTCGGCGTTGAGATGCGTGGTCCGCTGAGACCCGTGGCGAACGGACTGTTCCGCCATCGAGCATCTGGCGCGCTCCGACGGACCTCCGGCCCTGGCGGACATCACCGCGCTACGCCAAGATGATGGAAAGGACATTGCGGAGGGAAATATGGTGGCCGGACGGGACTCGAACAACAGGCGGCTCGGACATCGCACAGCTCCCTCGCCCGGTGTCGGTGTTCTGGCTGCACTTGAGGGCGTCGCCCTGATTGTGTGGAACCTGGTTGCCACGCCATTCATCGGGCGGAGACGGCTGCGGTGGGGCACGGTGGGAACAGAGGCAACGGATTCTGTGCCGGGTGATGAGTTGGTGCCTGAACCCAAGTGGTCGTACACCTTGGGAATCGCCGTCGATGCATCGCCGGAGGATGTGTGGCCCTGGATCGCCCAAGTCGGACAGGGCCGCGGCGGTTTCTACACCTATCAGTCGCTTGAGGACATGGTTGGTTGCAGGATCACCAACGCAACAGAGATCCTCGCCGAGCACCAGCATCCGGTGGTTGGCGAAGACATCTACCTGCATCCGACCGCACCGCCGATGCGGATCGAGATCGTGGATCCTCCGAACGCTCTCGTGCTGTTTGGGTCACCCGCCGATACCGGTGCCGAGGAGAGCTGGGGAGTGTCAACCTGGCAGTTCGCCGTCAAACCTGGCCCCGGTGGCGGCAGCCGGCTCCTGACCCGGGGCCGCTACGACTACACCTCGGATCGGAAGAGCCGCCTCGCGTTTGGACGCTTCCCCATCGAAGTGATCACGTTCGTGATGAGCCGCAAGATGATGCTCGAGATCAAGAGGCTGGCAGAGCGCGAGGGCTAGCGAGAATCCCGACGCATTTGTCCTGAAATCGCCCTCCGACACCGGACCCGGATCGGCCTCGGTAGCGGCCATGTCGACGGCGAGTCGCTGTACTTCACGCGTGGCCGGATTCCATGTGGCCAAGCGACCGCGTCGGTGCTCACCAACTGGTCGGGGTAATCGTCCGACCCATTGCACGATGCCCGGGTAGTGACGACGGCTTGGTGAGGGCCTTCAGCCTCTTGTCGGCAATTGGGCGGCGGTGCACGATGAGGACACGCTGAGGAAGGGCCGAATTGACTGAGAGGCAGACCGTCCTGGTTGCGGGTGCAACGGGTTCGATAGGTAACGCGGCGGCGCTTGCGCTGGCGAAACGCGGCGCCAGGGTGGTGTTGCTCGGGCGCAGAGCGGACAAGACAAGCTGAGTTCCAGGGCGGACTGAATTCGTCACGCACTGACCGATGCTGGCGTGGCCCACCAGGAAACCGACATTGCAACGCTGGTCATCGACTTCTCTGACATGGATTCCGTGAGAGTCGCAGCTGATGAGGCTTTGAATCGTTTCCCCGCAATCGATGGCCTGGTGTTATCGGTTGGCGCTTTCATCCAGGACGGCCCCGATGTCTTGCCGAGCGGCCACGAGGTGATGTTTGCCACAAACGTGATTGGGCCGTTTCTGTTCACCAACCTGCTGCTGGAACGGATGCAGCAATTGAGTGGGCTGGTACTGCACGTGATTGCGCGGTTCCACGAAACCCTTGACTGGGACGATTTGGAGAGCCTCAAGAGTCGCCGGCCGATGGACGCATCTAACCGGACCAAGTTGTGCAACAGGGTGATTGCCGGTGAACTGGCTCGTCGATACGCGGGAAGGATCTCCTCGGTGGCCTTTGATCCGACGTTTGTCCTCGACAAATCCGATCCTGAGCTGAAAGACCGGTGGCCGTCCGGATTCGCCGGCATGGTTTGGAGCCTGATGGCGACCTTCCGTGCGAAGCCGCCTGAGGTAGCGGGTGAACCGCTCGCTGAGCTGATGCTGGATCATCAAGATCGAGAATCTGTCAACGGAGCTCTGTTCATTCTTGATCAGCGCTCCGATCAGCGTGACAAAGCGATGAACGATGAAGCCGAAGGCAAACGCCTCTGGGAGCGATTGGAACTACTGACGGAACCTTCACCAAGATGAGTTTCGAGCCCGGCGGAATCGCGACGTCACCAAGGACGCGCCACCGAGCAGTTGCCTCAGTCACAACACTGCCAGAGGACTCGAGAATTCAGCGTTCAACTCGATGATTCGGCATGGCTCTGGCCTCCGTGTCGACCCCTTCGAGCGACGGATGGTTTCACGACCTCTGGCTCCCCGGCGACGCGTGGAACTAGCGTCGTGGCATGAGCGAGGAGTGTTTCGGATGTGGGGCGGACAACCCATCGGGCCTGCAGCTTGAGATCCTGCAAGCGGAAGACCGCTCGGCAACCTGCACAACCAGAGTGCCTCGGAAATTCGCCGGTGAACCCGGCGTTGTCCATGGTGGCATCCAGGCAACAATTCTGGATGACGTGCTTTGCAGGGCGGCGCAGCACGACATGTGGGCAAGAGATATCGATGCAGTCATCGTCACTGCATCCATGGAACTGAGATATCGAGCCGCCTGTCCGATTGATCAGCCACTGACGATTCGGGCTGTCGTCGACCGGATTGACTGGCCGTCGTATTATGTCTCGGGGGCGATTCTGGATTCCGCTGGCAACCTCGTGACTGAGGCGACGGCTCGATGGCGCGTTCTCGGCGACGTTGCGGTCCCGCCGGGATTGGGACCAGTCGCATGAAGCACCCGAACCCGAGTCGGGTGCCAGGTGAACGAGACATCACCTCTTCGGTTCGGTGTGCGGGTGATGGTCGGATCTGCGAGGACGGCATCAACGACCTCGACGGTCCGCCCGAGCGAATTCGGATGGCACCCGTCAGCATCGATCACAACTCGTTGCTGCCGGATGAAGTCGCCGCGGCACAAGCGAGATCCCACGTTTCCAGGCCGGTGGCGGATCTGATTCGCCCTCCTTCGAACGAGGCGGTCAGGCGCCTGAAGGCGAGCTCCGGTCGGGGATCTCAGCGCCGAACAATGAAGGCAGCGCTGCTGTCGCGGTGGTAATCGCTCACTCGGCGAGGATGAGTGGCACGATGATCTCGATGACCGGCGAACATTCGGGATCGCCCGGCGTGCAACCATGCTCGTCCCAGGCGACGACGTCGATCGGGCCGGGATCAGCGTCGAGGGTGATCGTCGCCTCGAAGTCGTCCCAGTTGCCCCAGGCCCCGGCGAATCCGAGGACCGGCCCGGCGATCTGTACACCATCGCGCCTGACGACGATGGGGAAGTCGGCCTCGTACACGTCGCCCTCACCGGTGACCGTGAATGGGCTGCTCACGGTGCTGCCGGCCAGCGGGGTGTCGATGATGACGCCACCGGTGAACGCCCGGTCGACGTGCATCCGCGCGAGCGGCTCATCAAGCACGATGCCCTCTCCACCGAAGAATTCGATCGGCTCGCCTTCCATCCAGAGCAGCACCCGGTCGCAGTTGTCGAACTGGGTGGCGGTGAACACGACCTGGGCGATTCGTGCCGTCATCGAGAGCGTGCCACCTCCGTCGTCGTAGTCGTCGCTGAGGTCGACGGTGGCGAGCTCGTCGGCAAGGTTGAGGTCCAGCAGCGTCGTACCCGCAGGGATCTCCGAGTGGAGACCGGCGGCCAGTTCGTCGCTGGTGGGTCCGGCAAGCAGCTCCGTCAGGGCGCCGCTGAGGATGGCGGGGCTGGGGACCTGGCGGTGGGCGATCGCGAGGTGTTCGCCACGCAGGAAATAGACCTTCACGTCGATGAGTGTCGGGACCGCCGTGGCGGCCGGAGGTGACGGTGCGGTGGTTGCCGGCGCCGGCTCGGTCGTGGGTGGCGACTCGGGGAGGGATGTCGGAGGCGTCGTCGTTGCCGGTGGGGTGTCGGTCGTCGTTGGAACGGGTGGTTCCGTCGTTGACGGTTCGGTCGTGACCGTGGAGGTGACCGAGGGTGTCGTCGTGGTCGACGCCGAATCGTCGCTGCCACACGCCGCCGTGGCGGCGAAGAGTCCGAGTACGAGTCCGATGCGTAGAAGACGCATGATGCCCTCCTTGTCCCTGTGGTTCGATCGTCTCGCCGCGGTGCCCTGGGCGCAAGGGGCGAACGACCGATTCGATGGCGTCGCCCTTGGCTGCTCGCGGACGTGGCGTGCCCGAGCGGGTCGAGGGCGAGGCTCGGACAGAAAAGGAACAACGAAACCTGTCGAGCAAGGGAGAATTTGATCAGAGTGCGATTTGGGTCGTTTCCACGATCGTCCTTCTGGCGGCGATGGTGTTTGCCGTACCAGCGGATGCGAAGAAGCAGAGTCGGGCAATCACCTCGTCAGTGCCAGTCCTCACCGATATCGACTCTGGCCTGACCATTCCTGCCCTTGGACCATGGTGCAGTAGCCATCGAGTGGCGAGAGTTCAAGGGGTGTCGATTCGCACGCGGTCACTGGTGTTGGCCTTCGCGCTGACGGGCCTCGCGCTGGCCGGGGCATGCGC
>CAXMZV010000397.1:0-4548 GCA_964199985.1 Candidatus Ilumatobacter isfjordensis
GTGGGCATCATCCGGTTGGCCACGATGCCCTTCGACAAGGGCGCATATGCGGCGGGCTACGTCTTCCGCAAACTCACGCCGATCCACTCTGCGCTCAGTCCGCTCTGGGAGTTCTCGACGTCCGGTTCACTTCCCGACGACATGCGACGCCCGTACGTCGCCGTGGCGAACCACGAGAGTTTCGTCGACATCCTGCTCATCTCGCACCTGCCGACAGAGTTCAAGTGGTTGTCGAAGGCCGAGATCATGAAGATCCCGGTGCTCGGCTGGATGATGCGGTTTGCACGTGACATCCCACTCGAACGCGGCGACACGACCTCAGGGCGCGCAGCACTCGACCAGGCGCGTGAGCGACTCGACACGAACGTGTCAGTCATGATCTTCCCCGAGGGCACACGTTCGAGAACGGGCGAGATGCGCAAGTTCCGTGCGGGCGCGTTCAAACTCGCAATCGAAGGCCAGCACCCGATTCTTCCCATGGCGGTCCATGGCACTCGGGATTGCCTCCGCAAGAACGACTGGCGCCTCGGCCGTGCTCGGGCAGAGGTCCGTGTGCTCGAACCAATCTCGACCGAGGGATTGACCGACGACGATCTTCCCGAGCTCCGCATACAGGTCCGAGCAGCGATCGAAGCAGGACGTCAGGCACTGCGTGACGAGCACGGTTACGTCCCACCAGTGATCGATGAAGCCGAGGCTGCAGCCGCCACAGCGGCAGACGACCGACTCAGCGGAACCAGCAGCAACGACGGCTGAAGCCGACCTCCGACGCTCCACAGCAACAGCTCCGAGTCACACTTGTCCCCGGCCCAGCGTCACAGCGGGCCCCGACCCCGATGTGACTCGTTGTGGCTGGCGGCGAATTGGTCACGCGAACGGTGGGGTGTTGCGGCCACAATGGGTGCCATGTTGATCGAGCAGATCCGAACCGACCTCAACGCTGCCACCAAGGCCCGCGACTCGGTCCGCAAGCGCACCCTGCGTTCGCTCATTGCGGCTGTGCAAGAGGCGCAGGTGTCGGGTGACGAGGCGAAAGAACTCGACGACGATGGCGTGATGGCGGTGCTCAAGGCACAGGTGAAGCGCCGCATCGATGCTGCTGAGGCGTTCGATGCAGGCAGCGCCGACGATCGTGCAGCAGCCGAGCGCGCCGAGCAAGCCATCATCGAGGAGTACCTGCCAGCAGCGATGACTGACGAGCAGCTCGCGTCGATCGTGGCCGAGGTCATGGAAGCAAACGGATTCGCCGAGCAGGCCGACATGGGCAAAGCAATGAAGGCCGTCAATGCTGAGGTCGCAGGGCGCGCGGACGGCCGTCGCGTGGCCGACCTGGTCAAATCACGCCTCGCGTGAGGCCGCAGCCCGGCGTTGGACCAAGGGCTGCGTAGATGCAGGTCCCCGTCAGGCTGCTCACGGCGTTGCGCCCATCGGTTGCACCGGCGCTCCTCGTCGCCATCGCATCGAGCACGGTGGTGTTCATCTCGACACCGTTCCTCCTCGCCGGCGTCGCCGAACAGCGCAACATCTCGGTCGGGACGGTCGGCTGGATCTCCACAACCCAGCTGTTGGGGTTCGTCGTCGCCTCCTTCCTCGGCGGCCGCTATCTCACCCCCGTTCGATCGGTGTTTGTCGGCGGTGCGATCCTCGGGTGCGTTGCGAACCTGCTCTCGGCAGTATCGCCAACGCTGCTGGCGCTCTCCGGAGCGCGGCTACTCAGCGGACTGTCGTTGGGGTTGGCCGCATGGTTCGGATGGCAGGCCGCGTTCGGTGATGCGGAAAAGACCGGCGACGTCGCCGTGATCGGCCCGCTCGTCGGTGTCGTCACCGCGCCTGCAGTGTCGGCGCTGGTCGAGTCTGTTGGCGTCGACTGGCTCTTTGTCGTGCTGGCCGCTGTGACAGCGACTCCGCTGCTGTTCGCCAACAAGGTGCCACGCACCGTGCAGCGCCCCGAGCGCCGTGAGCGACATGCCCCGACTCGTGCGGCCCGCGTGATTCTGGTTGCCCTGATCTTCATCACGCTCGGCGGCTCGTCGGTGTTCATCTTCGCCGCCGCCATCGGCACGGGGTTGAACGGCCTCGATCCGTTCACCGTGTCAATCCTGTTCAGCTGCAACTCACTCGTCGCCATCCCGGCCGCCAAATGGCGCGGGAATCGCGGCCCGGCGGGTTTCTGGTACTTCTGCACGGCCGTGATGGCGATTCTGCTCGCCAGCGTCCGCAACCAGTGGTTGTTCGGGTTCGGACTGGTGGCATGGGGGTTCGTCTTCTTCATGGCAACACCCGCCGTGTTCGGGCTGCTGGCGTCGCGCTCGACGTACCCCGCTGAGCGAGCGGGAGACGCTCAGGCGGTGATGGCCTTGGGCCGCGTGTTCGGTCCACTGTTCGGCGGCGCCTTGATTTCGCACGGTTCAAGCGTCACCCTTGGCTTCTGCGCCGCCGGAATCATGGGAGCGGCCTCGCTGGCGCTCTTGTACGTCGATCGGCGCACGCTCCCTGTCATCGGAGCGCGACTGGCATGACCGACATCGAACGGATCAGTGCGGCGAACCAGTCGTTCTATACCGCGCATGAAACACGCGACATCGAGGCCATGGCGGCGATCTGGGAGCACAGTGATCGCGTCGTGTGCGTGCATCCGGGTTGGCCGATCCTGCGTGGCTGGGACGATGTCCTGCACTCGTGGGTTGGCATCTTCCGGGGTCCCGGCCAGAGCCAGTTCATACTGACCAATGAGTCAATCTCGACCAAGGGTGACACCGCCTGGGTGACGCTCGATGAGAACCTCGTCGACATGAACGGCGCCGGAACCATCGCCGCCACCAACCTGTTCGTCCGCGACCACGAAGGTGAGTGGAAGCTGGTCACCCACCACGGGTCGCCCGTGATGAATCGCTGAGCCAACAGCAGCCACACCTCGCGCTTCTCTCAAGACATCGTCAACTCATACCCTCGGGGTCAAGCCATCCGATCGCAGCGCCGATTCATCGGTGTGACTGCCGAGACCAGCGAACAACTCCTCGGCGCTGCTCGGCGCGCAGGATTCGCTCCAGATCCTTCAATTCCTCAACGGATCGACGCTGCACTGGCGGCGACCGGCGACCGGGCCGAACTCGGGCAACTCCACGTTGCCAAGGCCATCGCTCTCCAGGGGTGCGGCGATGCGTCGGCATCTGCCGCAGCATCGTGCCTCGCCGTGCCCCATCTCCTCGCGGGCGGATTGGTCGCCACCGCAGCCTTCTCCTCCGCGATGGCCGCGGTGTTTCTTGACCAAGTCGACGACCTTGCTCGGGCAATCGAATACGCCGTCGACGCGATGGTCATGCTCGACGACGTGGAACTCGACGACATCGAAGCCGTCAGAGCATCACTCGCCCTCTCGGGGTTCTTCATGCGGATGTCATCGTTCGACACCGCTGTCGAAAGCGGCCGGAGAGCATTCATCGGCGCACAACGGATCGACGGCGTGCCGATCGACTCGGTGGCCTATTCGTTCGGGTACATGTGCGCCGAGGCGGCGCACGTCACCAGCGATCAGCTCCGCAAGCAGACGTATCTCGTGGATGCGGTTGGTGCCGAACGGTGGCTCCGTCATCACGGAAGCACCGACGTCTCGACGAAGATGCTGGCCGGTGGCCTCGCCGGCGAGATCGCCATCGCTGGCGGGTGCAGGGTCCCCCAGTCGGATCTCGATGCAGCCGCCGCGCTCCACACCTGCGGCACCCGATCTCGTTGCGTGGCATCTCCTCGTGCGGGCCACAAATGCGCGTCGCCATGGCGACGAGCGCACCGCGCTCGACTTGCTCGAGCTGGCGGTCCCAGGATTGGAGGCCAGCTCCGACAATCACTGTTTGGTGCGCGCCATCGACGAGCGCGCGAAGGCGCGAGCGGCGCTCGGCAGTCTGGAGGGCGCGTATGCCGATGCCCAGCATCTCGCTGGCGTCGTTCGAGCATGGCAGGTCGATCAGGTTGGTTGGCTGGCCGGCCAGGTCACCCGACGAGCCGAGTTGGAGCGGACAACCTCAGTGCTGCGTGACAAAGCCGAGCAGCTCACCGCCGACCTCGACCACGACGTCACCACCGGGTGCCGATCGCGACGCTGGCTCGAAAGTCATCTGATGGAGCTGGAGCACTCGTCCGACGTCGGCGCGGTGCTGATGTTCGACATCGATCTGTTCAAAGGTGTGAACGACACCTACGGGCACAGCATCGGCGACGAGGTGCTCGCCCGATTCGGTGCACTGATCGCAGCAGCCGTCACTACAAGCCATGAGGTCGCACGCTTCGGCGGTGAAGAGTTCCTCGTGATCGCGGTCGACCACGGCTGCGATTCGGGCGAAGCACTGGCCGAACAAATCCGGCTCAACATCGCAGAACACGACTGGGGAAGCATTGCGCCGGGCATCGACTTGACGACGAGCGTGGGTCTGGCCTGCGGCCGACTCGCCGAGGCGCGAGGCCTGTTGATCAGCGCTGACGAAGCACTGCTCGAGGCGAAGCGGCTGGGCCGAAATCGTACGGTGGCCGGTCCCGCATACCTGGACGGGCCTG
>CAXMZV010000398.1:0-4548 GCA_964199985.1 Candidatus Ilumatobacter isfjordensis
CAACGCTGCACGACATCGTCGCGCATCCCGCGGGGAACAATCTTCGTGTACCACGCCACCGAACGAACCGTCGGCATCCCAATCACACGGCGCGACGGGAAGCGGGCGGGCATGAATAACTCGCTCACTAGGACTCGGTTGAAGCCGGTTCTGATGGCTGGTGGTTATGCCCAATTCTCTTACGGCTTCAACTATTGGGGGCCGACCGGCGTCAACCGCGACACGTTTGTCTACCTGCGTCGAATCGACACACCGAGCTACGAGGAGGCAAAGAAGTGAGAGTCCGTGCCCAAATGAGCATGCTCTTCCACCTCGACAAGTGCATCGGATGCCACACGTGCTCGGTCGCTTGCAAGAACTTGTGGACCGACCGTGACGGCGCCGAGTACATGTGGTGGAACAACGTCGAAACCCGTCCGGGAACCGGGTACCCGACCGGGTGGGAAGATCAGGACCACTACAAGGGCGGCTGGCACCGAGACAAGAAGGGCCGCCTGAAGCTCATCTTGCACTCGAAGGGCGGAGGTGTCGCCAAGGCGTTCTACAACCCGGCGTTGCCAGAACTCGACGACTACTACGACCCGTTCACGTTCCAGTACGGCGACCTGTTCGGAGCGCCACCATCCGAACAGCAGCCGACCGCCATCCCGATCTCGAAGATCACCGGTCAACCGGTCGAGATCAGCAGTGGCCCGAACTGGGACGACGACCTGGGTGGTTCTGACGTGTACGCCGCGAACGACCCCTCGATGGAGGGCGTCGACGAGGCCGTGCGAGCGCAGCTGGAAGAGATCGAGCGGGTGGTCTTCAACTACCTGCCGAGAATCTGCAATCACTGTCTGAACCCATCGTGCCTCGCGGCGTGCCCCAGTGGAGCGATCTACAAGCGTGCCGAGGACGGCATCGTGCTCGTCAACGAAGACAAGTGCCGCGGGTGGCGGATGTGTGTGTCGGGTTGCCCCTACAAGAAGGTGTATTACAACTGGAACAGCGGCAAGTCCGAGAAGTGCATCCTGTGTTTCCCCCGCCTCGAGACGGGCCAGGCGCCCGCCTGCGCACATTCATGCGTCGGGCGCATCCGGTACATGGGCGTGCTCCTGTACGACGCCGACAAGATCGAGACGTCGGCGGCGGTGCCGGACGACGAACTGCTTGACGCTCAGCTCGACATGATCCTCGACCCGCACGATCCCAACGTCATCGCCGCGGCGAAGGCGGCCGGGATTGACGACGGTTGGCTCGATGCTGCGCAACGTTCGCCGGTCTACCGGTTTGTGAAGGACTGGGGCATGGCGTTCCCGCTCCACCCCGAATACCGCACCGAGGCGATGATGTTCTATGTCCCGCCGCTTTCGCCGGTGATGAGCACGATCGAGCGCAACCTCGTGAAACTCGACCTCCCCGACGAACGGCGTGACTTCGAGCTTCTCGAGGAACTCGACAAAGCCAGGCTGCCCATCGAATATCTCGCCAACCTGTTCTCGGTCGGTGACGTCGACCCGATCCGCCGGGTGTTGCGGATCATGCTCGCGGTGCGCACCTACAAGCGGCAGCAGAGCGTTGATGGTTCGGTCGACCCGATCACGGTCGAGTTGCTCGCCGAGGTGGGACTGACCGAGCGCATGGTCGAAGAGATCTACGCGATGACGACAACACCGACACTCGACGATCGGTTCGTCTTGCCGCCCTATCACCGGGAAATGTCGCTCGAAGACATCGGCGATCCACTCACGGCCAAGGGTGCAACCGGATTTGGTTACCGCCAACCGCCTGAGAGAGGTGCCTGATGAAGACGACAGAGCTCGTCGCGCTCGGCTTTCGCTATCCGACGCCGACGAGCGCAGCCGACCTCGCGCAAGCGACCGAAGAGGAAGCCAACGCCGAGGTGAAACGACACCTTCGTCGATTCCTCGACGAGATTGGCTCGCTCTCGCTGGGGCAGTGGGAAGAGCTCCACACCGCAACACTCGACCTCGACCCAAAGTTCGTGCCCTACGTCGGTCACGTCGCATGGGGCGAGAACTACCGGAGGGGAGCCTTCATGGCCGATCTTGTTGTAGCGATGGGCGAAGCCGGAGTTGACCCTGAGGGGGAACTCCCCGATCACATCGAACCAATTCTTCGGTATCTCGCGGCGACCGACAAACCGCTGGCCGACCTCGTCGAGGTGCTCCCACGTGCACTCGCTGAGATGCACTCGAGCCTGAAAGCGACGACGTCGGACAACCCGTACTGCCATCTCCTGGCAGCAACGGTCGTGTGCGCCGGCAATCGCCCGGTCACGATTGGTGGTCGGCGATGAGCGCGAACGACATGCTCTTCGGCGTCCTGCCGTACGTGGTCACCACTCTCGCGATCGTCGTCGCAGTCATTCGATGGCGCCGCGCACCGTTCACCGTGTCGTCATTGTCGTCACAACTGCTCGAGAGTCGCCAGCTGTATTGGGGTTCGATCTCATTCCACTGGGGCCTTTCGCTGATCCTCGTCGGGCATCTCCTGGCCTTGATCGTTCCGAGCGGGTTCGAGTTGTGGAACGGCGAACCGATTCGCCTGTACTTGCTGGAGATCACCGGTCTGGCGCTCGGACTGTGGGCCGGGTTTGGAGTTGCGGTGTTGCTGTTCCGACGGTTCACCAACGCTCGCGTCCGGCGGGTCAGCAGCGTGATGGACCGGGTCGTGCTCTTCGTCATCGCCGCTCAGATCATCACCGGTGTGTGGATTGCAATCGGCTATCGATGGGGTTCGTACTGGGGCACGTCGGTCTTCGTGCCGTATGTGCGGTCGCTGTTCGAGTTCCAGCCGGAGCCCGGTTACGTCGAGCCGCTCCCACTGGTCTTGAAGCTGCACGTTCTCTCCTTCTACGCATTCCTCGCTGTGTTCCCGTTCAGCCGGCTCGTCCACATCGTCACGCTGCCGCTCCAGTACTTCTTCCGCCCGTGGCAGAAGGTGATCGCGAACCGTGAGCCACCGTCGGCCGAATTCGTTTCGAACAACCCCCGAAAAAAGCAGCTGCAATGAGCAACGAACACGCAGGGATCGACGAGCATCCTCCGCGGCTGCTCGACTTCCACCAGGAACGCATCCGGGTGCTCCACTACACGTGGATTGCCTTCTTCATGACGTTCTTCGTGTGGTTCAACCTGGCGCCACTCGCCACCACGATGCGCGACACCTCGGACTGGCTGACAAAGGAGCACATCAAGATCCTGCTCATCGCCAACGTCGCGTTGACGATCCCGGCCCGCATCATCGTGGGCACGTTGATCGACCGGTTCGGTGCTCGCATCGTCTTCACCTGGCTGATGATCACGATGTCGATACCGGCGATTCTCTTCGCCGTGTCCACCACGTTCACCCAGATGCTCATCTCGCGACTCGCTCTGAGCTGCGTCGGCGCCGGGTTCGTGATCGGTATCAAGATGGTGGCGCAGTGGTTCCCGCCGAAGTACATCGGGCGAACCGAGGGCTTCTATGCAGGGTGGGGCAACTTCGGGTCCGCGTGGGCGGCGATGACGCTGCCGTGGATCGGATTGACGATGTTCGGCGAATGGTTCGGGCTGGGAGACAACGGGTGGCGGTGGGCGATGGCGCTCAACGGTGTCGTGCTCGCGGTGTACGGGGTCATGTACTACTTCCTCGTGAGTGACGTCCCCGAAGGGCGTACGCTCGAGAAGAGCAAGAAGGCCGAGCCGATGCTGGTCACCTCGTACGGCGACCTTGTGCAGTATCTGCTGTGGTCGATCCCGCTGTTCGGTGCGCTCGGCCTCCTGGCGTGGCGGATCTCGAGCGTCGAGGTCGATGGCGAGGTCGTGCTGGTCGACTCTGCCGTGTACGCGATCTACGCCATTCTGACGATCATGTTCGTGGCCCACTGCGTGCGGGGGTGCCGGAGGAGGATCGGTATCACTTCAGCAGCGTCGGGGCACTGAACGCGACCTACTTCGCGAACTTCGGCGCGGAACTCGCGGTGGTCTCGATGTTGCCGGCCTTCTACGAGAACGTCTTCGAGCCGTTGACCAACGACTCGGGCGGCCCGGTGGTCACGGCGACCGTGGCGGGGGTCGTGGCCGCCTCGTTCGCGTTCGTCAATCTGGTCGCCCGGCCGCTGGGTGGATACCTGTCCGACCGGCTGTCGAGCCGCAAACGCACGATGCTCGGCTACATCCTCGGCATCATCGTCGGGTTCGCGTTGATGGCATTCATCGCCAAGTCGGCGCCGGGTGTCGACGAGGACGGTCTGCGGAACCTCGTTCCGGCCTTCGGAGGGATCACGTGGTTGGGGATCGCCGTGGCATTCACGGTGCTCGCTTCGGTCTTCGTACAGGGCGCCGAGGGAGCGACATTCGCGATCATCCCGATGGTCAACAAGCGGATGACCGGGCAGGTGGCCGGTATGGCTGGCGCCTACGGCAACGTCGGTGCGGTCGTCTACCTCGTCATCTACTCCCTGGTCGACGCACGGACATTCTTCTTCATCCTGGCCGGCGGAGCCGTGCTGAGCTTTGTCGTCACGCTGCTGATGCTCGAAGAACCAAAGGGTGCGTACGC
>CAXMZV010000399.1:0-4536 GCA_964199985.1 Candidatus Ilumatobacter isfjordensis
ATCGTAGGAGATGAACTCGCCGACGACGTCGGTACGAACGACATCGGCTGGGTGGTCGACCCGATCGACGGAACGGTCAATTTCCTGTACGACCTGCCGGTGGTGTCGGTGAGCATCGCGGCGACGATCGATGGCGTCACGGTCGCCGGGGCAGTCGGCGATGTGGTGCGCGGCGAGACGTTCTCCGCGGCGCTGGGGCACGGCGCCCGCTGCGACGGGCTCGCCGTGCACGTCCGCGACACGCCGAAGATGGCCCTGTCGTTGATCGGCACGGGGTTCGCCTACAGCGCCGATCGCCGGCGGGAGCAGGCGGCGATCATCGGCCGACTGCTGCCGGTCGTTCGGGATATCAGGTGTATGGGTTCGGCCGCGCTCAACCTGTGCTGGGTGGCGTGTGGCCGCCTCGACGGATATTTTGAGGAGGCGACGAAGATCTACGACTACGCGGCGGGCGCCCTGATCGCCGCCGAAGGTGGCGCCGTCGTCGAGGTTCCTCGCGACGATGGTCCCGATCTGACACTCGCTGCCCCGTCGGCGATCGCCGACGCGCTGCGCGCCGTCATATTCGACGGCTGAACGGCACCCGGCCGATGCTCACTCGGCATCGTGGGCCCGTGTGCTTCGGGCGTTCCACAGCTCGTGCAGGCCGGTCGTGTCGATGTCGGTACGTTCCGCGAGTCGGCTGGCCGCGATCACCGCGCGCCAGTCGACAATCGCATCGCCGACCGGGTCGAGCACGTCGCTCATCTCCTCGAGATAGACCTCGTGGATCGCATCGAGACCGACTTCGTCGGCGCCCTGGAGATGGCGGATGTCCGTCGCCCCCCGGCTCGTCATCAGCAACGACGATCGCATCACGTCGGCAACCGGATGCCCGACGACGGTGTCGAACCAGTCGATGACGACCATCGCACCGTTGCTCACCAGCACATTGCCTGGGTGGAGATCGCCATGCAGCAGCGCCGCGCCGCGGGGAAGTGACTCGAGCAGCCGGATCGCCTCGTCGCGTTCCGCAGCGGTGAGTGCGTCGACGTCGGCGATCTTCGACGTCATCCGCTCGACGAGATCGGGGACACCGTCGGGGACCCCGGCGCGGTGAATCGCACGTTGGATGTCGGCGAAGTCGCGTGTGAGCGCTTCGGCGTCCGCCGGTGCGTCGAGCATCATCTCCCACATCGAACGTCCGAAGATGCGCTCGAAGATCACTGCGCGTCGTCCGTCGACGACCGTGAGGCCGCGGACCTCTGGAGCCGGCACCCCGAGTTCGCGCACCGATCGGGTGAACATCGCCTCCACCTCGGCCCAGTGGTCCGGAACACCAGGCGCCGACACCTTGGCGATCGAGTCGTTGCCGTACGCGAAGACCTCGGAGGTCCGCCCGAATGCGATGTGCTCACCCAACACGAGACTGATTCTGTCATGCCGCATTCCGTCGTGTGGCACGCGCGGGTTCGGAGGAACACGCGGTGGCCACCCGCCCCTGCGGGACTTTCCCACGGGGCCGAGTGACGGCACCCATGGTTTGTCTCCGGTGCAATCGACGACGCTGGTGCCCCGGTGGTGACGCCGCTGGCCGAATCGGGGCGAGTCCCGGCGAGCTACGGCGAAACGTCGACGGCGCGAACGTCCTGTTCAAGCGATATCTCGGCGAACCTCCACGAACTGCGCTGAACCCCTCCCAGGCGATTCCGAATTCGGAGTGAGCAGCAACGACCGGGCGTCGAACTGGTCTTCCCACACCACGAGTTGACTTGCTGACTGACACCTAGGTCACGACGCAGGCCCTCCCGGAATGAGTACGTCGACGACGCCGTGATATTGTGCAGGAACGTCTGACATCCACGCTGGAAATCGAGCTGGTCGAACAACTTGTCGACAGTGGCATCAGTCGGATAGGCGTTCTCGAACTGGAGATCGCCCACGGACTCCGAGGTCACGACGCGTGATGGGGGCATCGGCGCCGTCGTGCGAACGACGTCGGTTGGTCCCGTCCGTTCAAGGGCATGAGGAGACCTCGCTCGCTGGTGGGTTTGTGCCGCCCGACCATACCAACGACCGCAACCGCAGGCCTGATCCAGCCCAGTCCGACTGGCACGCGATGTGGACACTTCGGATCTGTCGATCCAATATTCCACCGCGCGCGATTGTCGCGGGCAGGATCTCTCCGCTCCGCTCCGCGCGCACCGCCAGCGAAGTCGCACTCCGTCGGCACGGCTTACGCCACCCGATATCGACGGCCACCACACGTTCGCCGACGCGCTCCAGTACGGCACGTATCGGAGCGCCGATGTGCGCGACAACGTGCTGCTTGGGCAGCTCAGCCCCAAGGACGAAGCTCAGGAGCAGGGCCACGTCCGAGTGCCCACGCCATCAAGGCGCGTTGATCGCACCTATCCGCAAGGGTCGCCGTCAGTCGCGGAAGTGCGCTGTCGACGAGGTCGGTCGGCCAGTCCGCCGGCGGCGATCCCAGCCCGAGGTCAACGAGGTGGATCTCTACCTCGCGCCATCTTCGAAACGGAAGCATCGACACGGCGTGCTCGCCTCCACCTACCGTTTGGACAGGCTTCTCCCAAACGTCGTCCGGCATCGTCGCGAAGAGCGAGTCGAGTCGTTCAGCCGACGAACTCACGTCGGCGACGATCTCTCGTACTGTCATCGCTGCGCCCGCTTCGATCTCCGCTGCTCGACCGTCCAAGCCGCCGACGTACTGCTCGACGATCTCGTCGCGCAACGCTGCGCTGATCCGCCGACTCATCCCATCGGCATTTCGAGCAACGTGGGTGAGCACATGGCCCACGGTCCAATCGGGAAGCAGTGACGGCGAGCCCACCTGCTCGTCGGTCAGGCCTGCTATCGCCGTGCTCAGCTTGATGTGCGCCTGGCGACAGCCTTCGACTTCTTTCCGTGGCGCGCTCACAGGTGCAAGTTACGACACGCTTGCCGTCGTTCCCGCAGACCGACCAGCACGCACATATGTCGCTCTCCTGCTCGATGTGTGGGTGATTGGCGAGCGGTCCGCGGTTGCACCCCGCCTGTGTTCCTAGGTTTCTGGCTGTCTTACGGCTGAAACCAACAGGAAGGCAGACGGGGTGCAGAACAACAAGGTATGGGCTGGTGCGTGTGGTCTCACGCGCACAGTCGTGGAAGGCGTCCGCGTCGACGAGATCGATGAGTCGCTGATCGTGTCAGCGCGACCAGACGCGAAAGCTCGGGGACGGTGCGGTCGTTGCGGTCGACGAGCCCCGGGCTATGACCAGGGCCACGGTCGGCGCCGCTGGCGGACACTGGACGCGGGCACGACCAAGGTGTTCATCGAAGCCGACGCGCCACGGGTGCGGTGCCGCGATCACGGACCGACGGTGGTGGCGGTGCCGTGGGCGCGTCACGGCGCGGGCCACACGCGGGTGTTTGATGACACCGCGGCGTGGTTGACGGTTCGCACCTCGAAGTCGGCGACGTGTGAGTTGTTGCGGGTGGCGTGGCGAACGATCGGCGCGATCGTCACCCGCGTCAACGCCGACGTCGAGTCACGTGTTGATCGTCTCGATGGGCTGCGGCGGATCGGGATCGATGAGATCTCCTACAAGCGCGGGCATCGCTATCTGATCGTGGTCGTCGATCACGACACCGGCCGTCTGGTGTGGGCCGGCCCCGGTCGCAGCGACGCCGCGTTGAACGTGTTCTTCGATGTCCTCGGCGACGACCGCGCAGCCTTGTTGACCCATGTTTCCGCCGATATGGCGGACTGGATTGCCCGAGTCGTCGCGAAGCGAGCCCCCAACGCTGTTCGTTGCGCGGACCCGTTCCATGTCGTTGCGTGGGCGATCGAAGCGCTCGATGTCGAGCGTCGTCGAGCCTGGAACGGTGCTGCGGGCCGGCACAACAACAGCCGCAACCCGACCCTGCGCGGCCGGGCATCAGGCACCTCAGGCGGCATAGCGCGAGCCCGCTTCGCGCTCTGGAAGAACCCGCAGGACCTCACGTCGAACCAGCGCGCCCAGCTCGAATGGATCGCCAAGAACGACCCCGTCTCCATCGGGCCTATCTCCTAAAGGAAGGACTTCGATTCGTGTTCGCCATCAAGGGACAGCGCGGCAAAGAGGCGCTCGATCGATGGCTGTCATGGGCGCAGCGATCCCAGATCCCGTCCTTCGTCGATCTCGGCCGCAAGATCAAACGACACCGGGCCGCAATCGACAACAACCTCGACAGCGGACTGTCCCAAGGACTCATCGAGTCCACCAACACCAAGATCCGGCTCCTCACCCGAATCGCGTTCGGCTTCAAAGGACCCGAGCCACTCATCGCACTCGCACTGCTCGCTCTCGGCAGTCACCCACCCGTCCTCCCCGGCCGAAACTGACCCACGGATCGAGCAGAAGAGCGACATATCAGCGAGTGCTTCTCAGCGCTCAGACCGTCCGAGAACGGCACGTACGCGCTCGGCTACCAGCGCCGTAATGTGCTCGCCGAGAGCGAACGTCCAGGTCCTGCGGTGTCGGCCGGGCGGGGCCATGCTTGGCACAGATTGACGTC
>CAXMZV010000400.1:0-4527 GCA_964199985.1 Candidatus Ilumatobacter isfjordensis
GCGAGCGTGCTTCACACCGCGAGATCGAGGTGTTCGTCCTCGAACCCCGACAGACATAGGTGGGTCGGACTCGACACGGTCGGCACGCCGACCGCCGCCGTGATCGTCGACCCGCTTGATCTCCGAATCCAGCATGGGTGGTACGAAGAGATTCTCAGTGAGGGAGCGTTATCCGTTACAACCGTTCCCACGCAGATCGAGAACTCTCGCCGGTGCTGCGAACGGCTTGGTCGATCATCTCGACCCCAGGCGTTGGGGAGCGGCCGACTCGACAAACGCTAGATGAACTGACGGCCCATGCCCGTCGGGATGTGATTCAGACCGAGCGGAGGTCGCTCATCACCTTCGACCAACGATCGGGGTCGCTGGCGTACGGGGCGTAGAAGCTGAGGCGCTGAATGACGTCGCTGTATCGGGAGCCGAGTTCGCCGGCGATGGTCTCGGGTTCGCCGACCACGGCGAACGTGTTGAGGATCTCATCGTCGATGAGCGTGCCCATCTTGTCCCACTCGCCCTGCTTTGACAGCGTGTTGAGCTCGTCCTGGAGCCCGCCCCAGCCGTGCATGTCGAGGACGGGGCGATAGGCCGGTGTTGAGCCGTAGAACGCGATTTGCTTGCGGGTGGCGATCGCTGCCTTCTCGATTTCTTCGTCGTTGTTGCCGGTGACGACGAACGATGGGCCGACGATCTCGAACCCTTCCATGGTCTTGCCGGCCTTCTCGCGTCCACGGACCAGTGCTGGAATGGTCACCTCACGCAGGTACTTCTCGGTCGTGAAGCCGTGGCAGATGAAGCCGTCGAACGCCTCGCCGGCGACTTCGGTCATCAGCGGGCCGACGCCAGCCAGGAACATCTTCGGCGGACCGAAACCCTCAAGTTCACGCTTGTCGGGCGAGAACATCGGGGTCATCAGCGTGTGCCGGTAGAACTCGCCTCGAAATTCGAGCTTCTCGCCGGTGAGCCATGTGTTCCAGATGGCACGCATGGCCAAGGCGAACTCGCGCATCCGGGCGGCGGGCTTGCTCCACTCCATTGAGAAACGCTTCTCGATGTGCGGCTTGATCTGGCTGCCGAGACCGAGGACGAACCGGCCCTTCGAGTAGGCCTGCAGGTCCCAGGCCGTGTTCGCCATCGTCATCGGCGAGCGCGAGAACGCCACAGCAATCGACGTGCCGATCTCGAGGTTTTCGGTGTGCTCGGCAGCGAGCAGTAACGGCAGGAACGGGTCGTGCGCCATCTCGGCAACCCAGGCGCCCGAGTAGCCAGAGGCTTCGACGTCCTTCGCCTGCGCGGGCACGTCGTGGAGGTTGTTGCCGATGTTGCCGTCGATCTTCATACCGCGAACGTAGTTCCCCCATCCGCGTCACATCGGGGTCGGGGCCCGATGTGACAGGGCCGTCACGATGGGGTCGGGGCCCGATGTGACAGGATTACGAATCGGGGTGGTCGCGGAGGAACTCTTGGATTTCGGCGGCGATCTCGTCGCCCGACTTCAAGCGCATCTCGGCCGCTGCGTCGGCGGCATCGGCGTCGTCCTCGACTGCCGCATCGTGCAGGCTCTCGAGCTGCTTGACCATCAATTGGTGGTCAACGTTGTCCTCCACCATCTGGTCGATGCGTTCGCGCTGGATGCCGACCTCGTTGCGGAGTGATGCGCCTGCAATTCTCACGCCTGTTGCATCGGCGAGTCCGTCGAGCAGTGCCACGGAGGAGGCGGGGTAGGTCATTGCCGAGACGTAGTGCGGGACCTGTGCCCAGATTCCGAGTGCCGGGATCTTGCGGTCGTGCATGGTGTGTTCGAGTGCGGCGGCCATGCCTGCGGGGACATCGACCGAGCTGCGTGCGAAGTTGACGTTGGCCAGCACGTCGATCGAGGGCGAGGAACACGACAACCGCGGCGTGCGGGTGTGCGGCGCTGCGAACGGGTAGGCCCCGAACCCGATCATGTGGGTGACACCGAGTTCGACAGCGATGTCGCCAACGGCCTTCGAGAAGCGCCGCCAGTTCATGTCCGGCTCCGGGCCCATCAACACGAGCACGTCGCGGCCAGCGGGCGAGCGACCGGCAAGCAGCTCGATGTGATTCCACCGCAGGTTGGTGTTGACGCCGTCGCGCAGCTCCATTGTCGGGCGGCGGGCTCGATAGTCGATGAACGTGTCGTCGTCGAAGCGAACCATCGGAGCGGTTTCGCACTCGTCGGCAACGACCTGGATGGCCGCAGCGGCCGCACCTGCAGCATCGATCCAGCCCGTCATCATCACGATGAGGATCGGCTCGTGCAGCATCGGTTCGGTGGTGAGCCATTCGATGTCCGTGTTGGTGCCGGGGATGTCGGGCTGCTCGTTCATGCGAACTGCTCCACGTATTCCTCGGCCTTGGCTGCTGCAGCATCGACCTGAAGCTTGAAGGGTTCGAGATCGGCAGGGTCCTGATCGCCGAGTGCCCCGCCGAGGTAGCGCCCGTAGACACCCTCGAGGATGCAGGCGAGTTTCCAGTAGGCGAACGCAACGTAGAAGTCGAGTTGCGAGACGTCGCGCCCCGACACCTCGGCGTAGCGCGTCACGAGATCAGCGCGGTTCCAGAAGCCCTCGGCCGTGGTGGCGGTGCCGTCCCAGGCGCTCGCTCCGTCGTCGGGGCCCGTCCAATACACCTGGAGTAGTCCGAGGTCGGCGAGCGGGTCACCGAGGGTGCAGATCTCCCAGTCGAGTACGGCGACGACGTTGCCGGCGTCGTCGACCATGCAATTGTCGAGTCGATAGTCGCCGTGCACGATCGTGGCAGGGCCCTGCTCGGGGATGCGTGCGGCGAGCGCGTCATGCACTCGGTCGACCGCCGCCAGCTCGCGGGTCTTGCCTTGATTCCACTGTCCGTACCACCGCTTCAGCTGTCGTGCGATGTACCCCTCGTGTCGGCCGAGTTCAGCCAGCCCGCTTGCATCCAGATCGACGGCGTGAATGGTGGCCATCGTGTCGACGAGAGACCGGCTGGCGTTGCCGCGGGCCTCGACGGTGAGGGTGGACGTCGCTTCGTCGAGGTCGCGCACAACGTTCCCGTCGACGTACCGCATCACGTAGAACGGTGCGCCGTTGACCTCGAGGTCGTCGCAGAACCCGAGTGCGGGCGCGACGGGCACTGAGGATGTTTGGAGGCCCGAGATGATTCGATGCTCACGACCCATGTCATGTGCGCTCGCCAGGACGTGGCCCAGCGGTGGGCGCCGCAGCACGAAATGGTTACCGGCGGCGTCATGCACGCCGAAGGTGAGGTTGGAGTGGCCGCCAGCGATCAGGTCGAACGTGTACGGGCCCTGGGCGCCTTCGATGTGCGCGTCGAGCCAGGCGGTGACGTTGGTGACGTCGATGCTGGCATGATCGCTCATTGCAGCCGAGGGTAGCGACCGGGCCAGCGAGATGGAGACCCGCATGGGCGACGACTTCGATGTCCAACGCGTCGGTCGCCTGGAAGTCAGGTCGGTAGCCTGGCCACATGGCAGCCATCGACGTCACCGACGCAACGTTCGAGTCCGAAGTCATCGAGAAGTCGAAGGACGTCACCGTCGTGGTCGACCTCTGGGCGCCCTGGTGCGGTCCGTGCAAGACGCTGGGCCCGATCATCGAGTCGGTCATCGACGCGACCAACGGCAAGGTCGTGCTCGTCAAGGTGAACATCGACGAGAACCCGGCAATCGGTCAGGCATTCAAGGTGCAGTCGATTCCTGCGGTGTACGCGCTACAGGACGGCGCCGTGGTCAACGGATTCATGGGAGCGCAGCCCGAGCACGAGGTTCAGGCTTTCGTCGACGCACTCGCCCCGTCCGAGCAGGAGCAGGCGGTCAGCGCGCTGATTGTCGGAGGTGATGAGGGCAGTCTGCGCATTGCGCTCCAGATGGAGCCCGCCAACGAAGATGCGATTGGCGCACTTGGCGAACTCCTCGTCGCGGATGGTCGGGCTGAGGAGGCGCTCGCGCTGATCAAACGCATCCCAGAAAACGATCGGACCCGCAAGATTGCGGCCTCGGCGCGCGTTGGTGAAGTGCCGGACGATGACAACGACGAGAAGCTCACGGCGCTGCTCGATCGCGTGAAAGGCGACGATGACGCCCGCCAACAGTTCGTCGACATTCTCGAGCTGATGGGTGCGGACGACCCTCGAACCGCTGAGTACCGGCGTCAGCTGACCATGCGGCTGTACTGAGCGAGCTCGATGTCGCCGATGGACATCAACGATCGATCAGCGTTCGCGGGCGGCGATCAGAAATATCTGCGTGATGTGCAGTACGGAGACGGCACGAAGCTCGACGTGCGCACCGCATTACATCAGCGGTTCTCCACTGCAACAGCAGCGTTTCCCGATTTTGAAGCGGCGTTGATCGATTGGCGCAAGGCGCCGGACGTGCTCGAGTGCGGGACCGGAACTGGACGCTTCTGGGACAACACACGCGCACCGAAGTCGGCGACGCTCACGTTGACCGACTTGTCTCAGGGGATGGTCGACGCAGCAGTTGAGCGTGCAGGCGGGCACGGCTTC
>CAXMZV010000401.1:0-4526 GCA_964199985.1 Candidatus Ilumatobacter isfjordensis
CGTGCCCAGGCGCGAAAGAACCTGGGCCGCAGCGCGACCCAGGTTCAGTGCGAATTCGGCGGTGAGTTCGGTGTTGGCGACGCCACGGACGCCGTCGGTCCCGAACTTCATCGTGTTCAGCCGAGCGTCAGCGCTTGGTGAACTGCGGTGCCTTACGAGCCTTCTTGAGGCCGTACTTCTTCGACTCCTTCTTACGGGAGTCACGAGTGAGGAGGCCGGCCGACTTGAGCGTGCCGCGGCTCTCGGGATCGAGTTCGAGGAGCGACCGGGCGATGGCCATACGCAGTGCGCCGGCCTGGCCGCTGATGCCGCCACCGTGAATGCTCGCTGAGACGTCGTAGGACTCGGTGGTCTCAGTGACGGTCAGTGCCTCGGTGACGACCATCCGCGAGGCGGCGGTCGGGAAGTACACGTCGAGTGCCTTGCCATTGATGCTGAACTGGCCCGTTCCGGGGCGCAGCGACGCACGTGCGACGGCGCGCTTGCGACGGCCGGTGGTCTGGGTGAGCGGTGCTGTTGCCATTGTGTGGTTCCTGTTTCTCAGCGACGCTTCGCGCCAGCGATTTCGAATGCCTTGGGCGACTGCGACCCGTGCGGATGGTTGGGGCCGGCGTACACCTTCAGCTTGGTGAGCTGCTGGCGACCGAGGGGGCCCTTCGGGAGCATGCCGCGCACCGAGCGACGCACAGCGTCGGCAGGCTTGCGCGCATGGAAGTGAGCGAACGACTCGCTCTTGATGCCACCCGGGTAGCCCGAGTGGGTGTAGATCATCTGCCGCTCAGCCTTGTCGGAGGTCATGATGACCTTGTCGGCGTTGATGATGATCACGTGGTCGCCAGTGTCGATGTGCGGCGCAAAGATCGTCTTGTGCTTGCCGCGCAGGAGACGAGCGACTTCGGTGGCCATGCGTCCGAGGACCATCCCTTCCGCGTCGATGACGTGCCAGTCACGGGTGATTTCGCTTACTTTTGGTGTGTAGGTGGCCATGGCCAAACTCGTCTCGTTCGAGAGGTGGTTTCCGACTGCGTCACGATTGCTCGATCACACAGCATCCAAGTGCAGGGCTCACACGCGTGACGCGTCGACCTGCTCCAGGGAACCGTGAAATGATACGGCGCGCGATGAGACGCGCCAACGCCAAGGGTCAGATGCCAAATGCGGCCAGTCAGGCGTCGACAGCCACGTTGCTGGCGTCGACCACTTCGTCGACCCAGGCAACGACACGATCAGCCATCGCGAGGGACGAATACTCCGCATCGACCCGCTGGCGGCAGGCAGCCCTGTCGATTTCGTCGATCCGCCCAACGGCGCCGGCCAAAGCGTCCACGTCATCCGCTGGAACCACGAAGCCGGTGACGCCGTCGACAACGATCTCTGCGGGCCCCCCACGGTCGTAGGTGATGACGGGCACCCCGGTGGCCATCGCCTCGATCGCCACGTTGCCGAACGCCTCGACCCACTTCGGGGTCATCACCAGCGCCGCACAGCGACCGATCTCTGCCTGCAGCTCATCGGTCGGGAGAAAGCCGCGGTAGTCGAGGCGGGCGTCGGGGTGCTCGGAGACAATGCGATGCCAGTACGCCTCGTCCTGCATCATCCCCCACACACGAACCATGCGCCCGGTCCGCGCAGAGAGCTCGGCGACATCTTCCAGCCCTTTCTCCGGTGAAATCCGTCCGACAAAGCCGAGTGCGGCTTCGACGTCAGCGGTGTTCTGCAAGTCGTAGCGCTCGGTGACGATGCCGTTGCCGACGATGCGGAACATGGCGGGATCGGGAAACGTGTCCGCTTGCGCCACGCTGTGCGCAGCGAGTCGACCGGGAACGCGCAGCTCGACGTCTGCGAGGGCGCCGTCCATCACGTCGTTGAGCGAACCCATCGAGACCAGATGCAGGATGGGCACCCGCAAGTAGGGCGTGACGTACAGCGGTAGCCAGTCGTAGGCCAGGTTGATCACCGCGTCGAACTGATCCTGAATGTCAGACACGGTGCGCCACATCGCTGCGAGCACCGAGCCACTGGGCATCTCGATCGGGGCGTCACGGCCTTGGGTCTGGCTGCTCACCTGTAGCGCACCATCGACCTGGTGCACGCGTTCACCGACGTGGAGCGAGCCCGCAGGAGCCACCACCTCGACATGGTGGCCGCGCAAGCCGAGTCCGTACACCAGGTTGTGCAGCGTGAGTTCGACACCGCCGCCGATCCCTGAGCCGAGCGGGCCGACCGGCGTGGATGCCAACAGAATCCGTCGTGCAGTCACGCCCACTTCAACCCATCAAGCCACCGGATATTCCATCGAACTACCCTCTGAGGTACATGGCATCGGAAGATTCTCAAGAAATTCCTCAAGAACGGGCAGCGGCGCGCCGATATTCTCCTGTGGCGCCTGTCGAGAACTCCATGCCGACGCCGACGATCGACGAGCTCGGCGACCCGGTCATCGGTGTCGACCCCGAGGGGATTCTCCGCTACGGCAACGAACGAGCCATCGAAGTGCTCGGTTGGGACGCCAACATCCTCGGCACCTCGGTGCTCGACCTCATCCACCCGGACGACTTGAACATCGTCGTGTCATCGATGTCGACGGTCCTCGAGAAATCCTTCGGGCAGCTGCTGCGTATTCGGGCCCGCCACGGACGCGGCATGTGGATCCATCTCGAACTTCGTGGGTCCAGGCAGACCATCGACGGAGTCGAACTCATCGTGCTCGTGGCCCGTGATACCACGGATCGTCATCAGCTCGACTTCGATCAGGGTGACGTGGCTGTGTTGCGGTCGGTCATGAACAACATGCACGGCATGGTTGCGCTGATGACCGAAGACGGTCGGGTCCGTTCGATCAATGGCGCCGTCACGCGCTTGCTGGGTCACGACCCGGAGTTGATCCGCAACCAGTCGTTTGTCGGTTTCCTCCATGAGGACGACCGCGAGCAGATTCTCGAAATCGTCCAGGCGCTGCCGCCGACCTCGACCGTCAACTTCGACGCTCGCCTGCGCGCCGCCGACGGGACCCACTACGTGTGCGAGTTCACGGTGAACAACCTGCTCGACGATCCGGTCGTCGGCAGCTACATCGTCAGCGCGCAAATCGCCACATCGCTCGTCGATGCCCGCAACCGCGTCGATTTCTTGGCCGAGCACGACAACCGAACCGGACTCCTCAACCGCGATGGGTTCATGCGAGCCGCTCGCAATCTGATGGCCGATGGCGGCGGCCTCGGATTGATGATCATCGACATCGTGCACTTCCGCTCGATCAACGAGCTGTACGGCGAGCCGGTCGGCGACGCCGTGCTCAGCGCCGTTGCGGAGCGCATCGATCAGATCCGCTGGCCGGACCTCATCACCGCCCGCTTCGGTGGCGACGAGTTCGTCATGGCGGTCCGCTCATCCAACGACGCAGCGATCGAGATGTTGCGCGAGCGCATCCGGCGCGACGTGGCCCAATCGATTGCGATCGAAGATCACGAGGTCAACTTCGCCGTCCGCACTGCGACTTCGTTCGAGGCCCAGCCGCAAGGCCTCGACTCGCTCCTGGTCAGCGCCTCCAACGAGCTGATGTCGATCAAGCGCCATGCCGACCCTGAGTCGGGTGGCATCTCCTTCGATGCGATCAACGAACGGCGGGCCCAGCTGGACCAGCTGCGCTCGGCCCTGAACAACGGCGAGATCCAGCCCTTCTACCAACCGATCGTCGACGTCGATGGCCACGTGAAGGCGCTCGAAGCGCTCGTGCGATGGGTGCACCCGGTCCGCGGCGTGCTCGGTGTCGGCGAGATCCTCCCACTCGCACAGATGGCCGGCCTGGCAGAAGCAGTCGACGACCGAGTACTCGAGATGGCGCTGGCATTCGCGGCACGACTCGAGGCCACCGGTCACGGCGCCGTCGAGGTCCACGTCAACGTCGACCCCAAGGTCATTGCGTCGCCGTCGTTCGGACACTCGTTCCTCGACCGTTGCAACACCGCTGGCGCCAACCCAGGCCAGATGGTGGTCGAGATCACCGAAACCGATCTGTTGGCGCCCGGGGCAATCTCATTGTCGAACATGGACAAGCTGCGCCGTGCTGGCACCCACGTGTCGATCGACGACTTCGGAACCGGCTACTCCAGCCTCGCCCACCTCCTTGAACTACCCGTCGACGGCGTCAAGATCGACCGCCGCTTCGTTGCCGGCATCGACATCGACCCGGCCGCGACGAACCTCACGACGGCGATTCTCGGGCTCAGCGACAGTCTCAAGCTGACCTGCGTCGCGGAAGGTGTGGAGCAGCCGTACCAGCGTGACCGTCTGGCCGAACGCGGTTGCAGGCTCTTCCAAGGCTGGCTGTTCGCCCCGGCAACACATGCCGACGAAGTCATCGAAATGCTCCCCCGCATCACCCCGACCATTGACGACGACGCCCCCCGCCCCGTCCCGGTCAGCTGACGCACTCACCGTTCGTGTGAGGACAAGCGCCGTCGGACGGACTCAGGTGTTCCAGCGGGGGCCGGTGTAGGAGATGTGCCACAGCGTGAGTCCTCCAG
>CAXMZV010000402.1:0-4522 GCA_964199985.1 Candidatus Ilumatobacter isfjordensis
GCTGTCTGCTGGAAGCAGTTGTCCGACCTGGGCGATCACACCGTCCAGGATGCGGACGTCCTGTTGCAGATGTGTCACATCAGTGTGAATGGTTGTTCCCGTTGCAGGAGCGTCGATGCCATCGTGGGAACATAGACGCCATGGTCGCTGCAAAAGATCTCAAGCTCGGTGCGTTCTTCTTCGGAGGCGTCGAAATGGACGATGCCGGCGCCGGCAAGCCCGATCCGATGGATCGTCGCTATTCGAACGAGGCGTGTTGGAAGGCGACGCTCGACTACGTCAACTCGGCAAAGGAGGCCGAACGTCTCGGATTCGATTCCTTCTGGACGACCGAGCATCACTTCCAGTACGAAGGCTACGAAGTCATTCCGAACGGTTTGCTGATCTCCACGTGGATCGCCGCCCAGACCACGACGTTGCGTTTCGGTGCGATGTTCAACGTCGTCCCGCAGTGGAACCCGATGCGTCTCGCCGAAGACTTCGCCACGCTGCACAACCTTTCGGGGGGCCGAGCGATGCTCGGCGTCGGGCGCGGCACCGTGCCGCGCGAGGTACTGCACCTCAACGACAAGGGAGTGTCGATTGGTTCGCAGGACAACCCCGATCAGGCAGCTGCCGACCTGTTCAATCGCGAGATCTTCGAAGAATCGATGGAGATCGTCCGTCGTGCGCTCAGCCAGGAGAGCTTCCGGTTCGAAGGCAAGCACTTTCACATTCCGATCCCGGGGATTCCTGACCGTGGTGAGACGGTCCAAGATCTGACGCTCATCCCGCGACCGGTCTACCCCTACGAGATCTGGCAGGCAGTCACTTCGCCGCCCACACTCGACTACGTGCCAACGGTGGACCACGGTGCGGTCTTCTGGAACCAGCACTACAGCTTCATCAAGCGCTTCTGGGACACGTACGGCGAGAAGTACGCCGCCTCGCATGACGGGCAGGAGTTGCAGCCGCACGAGAAGCGCATGCTCGTCGTGTCGTACCGCATCGAGGACACGATGGAAGAGGCTCGGGCCAGCGCGCTGAACGGCCACGACGAGTTCTGGAAGTTCCTCGGCCCCTACGGCTGGAGCCGCGGTTACATGGGCCCCGATGGCAAGCCGGCTCAACCCGGTCTGATTCCGACGCTCGACGAGTCGATCGAGAACAAGACGATCATCGTCGGCACACCCGAACACGTCGCCTCCGAGATTCAGTTTCTGAAGGACCTCCTCGGCTTCGAGTACCTCACACTCTTCCCGCACCTTCTCGGTGACAGTTACGCGAAGGCCGACGAGCAGATGGCACGTTTTGCCGAAGAGGTCCTTCCGCTGCTCACCTGACGCGGGTGAAGCCGAACCACGTCCCGGTGGGCACAGCTGGCTGGAGTGTGGTCAGACCGAATGGAGTGTTGATCTCGATGTCGACACGGCTGCCGTTCGGGACGCCGTCGATGGTGTTGCCGACGCCGACAGAGCCGATCGTGCTTCCCTCAGTGAACCCGTCGTAGACCTTGACGTACCAGGTGCCGCTCGGCATCCCGGTCAGCACTGTCATGTCGTCGGCGTTGATGCTCCACATGTGTGGAGGCGCGATCTCGCCGGTCTGCTGGACGAGATGGATCTCCGCCTGATCACTGGCAGCGCGAAGTCGATGCCCTTCGGTCCCGCGGCTTCGAGATCATGGACATACAGGACGACTTGGTCGACGATCGGTTCGTGATTGTCAATCACTGTTGCCCGATGCGTCGAGTGCCGCGCACGGTGTCTTGGTCGGGTGAGCCGGCGGGTTCTTGCAGAAAGTTTGTGGTCAGTTCGGCAGGGTGTCGATGCGGAGCTGGCCACCGCCGGCGCGTTTCGCTTCGTACATCAACCGATCGGCTCGTCCAAGGACCTGGTCCACCGTCTCGCCACCAGTGACGTAAGCGGCGCCAACACTGACCGAGACGCTGACGCGTTGATCAGAGAGATCCCCGCCCACTATTGGACCGAGCGAAATCGGAGTCGTGAGAGCGTCAACGATGCGTCGCGCGACCGCAGACAACCCTGCGATGGAGTCGTCGGCGACGAGCAACACGCCGAACTCGTCGCCGCCGAGCCGGGCGACAAGATCGTCGGGACGGACCACGGCACGAAGACGCTGAGTCACCACTTGCAGGACCGCATCGCCGGCAGCGTGGCCGAATTGGTCGTTGACTGGTTTGAAATCGTCGAGGTCGAGGAAGAGCACGGCCGACCGTTGATGGGGCGCGCAATCGATTGCGGCGGCAAGGTGGCGGCGGAATGTTGCCCGGTTGTAGACGCCAGTGAGGCTGTCCTCTTCGGCGGCTTGCCGGAGACGTCCCTCCGACTTGGCTTGCATCGACACGACACCGGCGAGTTCTCGAGCGCTGACCAGCCGTTCGGTCACGCTCGTCGAACGGCCTTGGTGGCGACGGCTGCTGGCGACGATCTCGTATCCATCGGTCCCGACGGACACGCGCCAGATGTCGACGAATCCGAGGGAGCGCAACGACGCGAGTCGGGCCGCCCCGATGTCCTCGTCGGCGAACCGGACTGGTTCGGTTGCCGGATGGTGCAGAGGAAGTTGGTGACCATCTCCGAGCGCCCGGGCGAGCTCGTCCGATGTCGATGAAACCACATGCCACGCATTGTCATCGGACCGCTCCAGCACGACAGCTTCGAGATCGAGCGGTGGGAGTGCAATGAGCTGGGCGACCAGACCGAGCAGATCCGCAACGTCGTCACCCGCTGTCAACCCGGCGAGGACGTGACCGAGGACGTCGTGGTACCTCGCGGGACGAACGTCGTAGATGATCCCGCCGATGACCTCGTCCGTGATCGATCGCGCCCCGGTGATCTCGAGCGGCACCGTTTCGCCCTCGGCGGTGATGATCCGGACGTGGATCGACGGTCGCGCGTTGCTCTTGGCTTCGGCAGCACCGTCGGCGACGAATTCGAGGTACGCCTCGGCGAGCCATGTCGCATCATCAGGATGGACATAGTCGAAGACGCTGACGCCGGTGACGTCATCCGGGTCGTGGCCGACGAGTCGGACGAGTGCGGCGTTCCCATAGGTCACTTGACCGTGCTCATCGACGACCAAGAGTGCCGATGGCATTTGATCGAGGACGCGCCAGGCGAACTCGCCGTCGTTACGTGTCGTTCGTCCACCCGCCTCGGTGGTTCCCATGTTGTTTTGCATCGTTCCGCCTGCCGAGGCGCGACGCCCCAGCTCACAGGATCATCGGCGGATGCGGACCGGAACTTGACTGTCAGCGCCCTGCGCAACTCCCGACCACGGTGCGGGGGTCGGCGGCGCCGGCCAATGTGCCGTTCGGTTCGACGACGATGGCGTGGGCGTGTCCGAATCCCGAATCCCATGGTCCGGCGGCCGAGACGCTGTGTCCGCGGTCCTCGAGCCCGGCAATCCATGACTCGGCACCGTGGCCTTCGATCGACACACTCGGTCCGTTCGGAGCGGTCCAGGTGTCAAATCCGGTGTCGGGCCCCTTCAACGCCCAGCGTCCTGCGTTGATGGCAGTGCCAGGCGTCTGGTGATGGTGGAAGAGGCGAGTCGCGATCTGCAGAAGGATCTGTGGTTGCGCATCGCCACCCATCGTTCCGAATACACACAGCAGGGCATCATCACGTGTGGCCAACGCAGCCGAGAGGGTGTGCGGAGGGCGACGCCCGGGACCGAACTCGGCCGGATGGCCCGGTCGCAGGTTGAAGCCCATGCCGCGGTTGTGCAGGTTGATCCCGGTGTTCGGTTCGACCAAGTGGCTGCCGAGCCCGGACGCGTTCGACTGGATGAGCGACACGCCCATCATTCGGCCATCGTCGCCACGTCCTGCGGTGCAGAGGTAGGTAGTGTCGCCGTCTCGGTCCGGCGCCCATCGGTCGCTCGCCCGCTCGGAATCGATCTGGTCGGTTCGCCCGGCGATTTCCTCGATGAGCGCGGCACCATCGGCATGCTCGTGCAGTCGTTCCGGGCGATCCTGACCAGCTGCGGTCGAGGCCTCGATCAGCACGTGTGCCCACTGCTCGTCGTCAGGATCCGCGGGGAGCTTCCCGCCAGCGTGCAGTTGGTCGACCAGCCGTGCGGACCCGAGCGTCAGATACCCCTGGGTGCTCGGACCAACGCTGTGGAGGTCGACACCGAACACCGACGTGGTCAGCGGGGTGACCCACTCAGCCTGTGACGTGCCCAGATCTGCTTCCGTGAACAGGCCGTCGCCGAGTTCAATCAGCCCGTCACCAAACGCTCCTCGATAGAACGTGTCGCGTCCAGCCGCCGCGATCCCGGCCAGGGCCAGCGCCACCCCCGGACGGCGGACGAGAGACCCTGGCGAGGTGGCCTGGTTGAAGAGTTCGGTGAGATTGGCTCGACTGGTTGGGTCGAGACGATCGCCCAGACCGGCGAGCAGTGGACTCGCCGGAAAGCCCGCTGATGCCAACCGGATCGCCGGGGCAAGGATGACATCGAGGGGGAGTGAGCCGAAGCGCTCGTGCAGCGTCACCCAGCCGTCGACACACCCGGG
>CAXMZV010000403.1:0-4520 GCA_964199985.1 Candidatus Ilumatobacter isfjordensis
CGATTTCGAGTCCATGACCACATAGGCGCCGCCGTAGGCCTTGCGGGTCACGACCGAGATGCGGGGCACGGTCGCCTCGCAATAGGCGTAGAGCAGCTTGGCGCCATGGCGGATGATGCCGCCGTACTCCTGGTCGGCACCCGGCAGGAAGCCAGGCACGTCGACGAAGGTGATGAGTGGGATGTTGAAGGCGTCGCAGGTGCGGACGAAGCGAGCGGCCTTCTCAGCCGACTCGATGTCGAGCACGCCGGCGAGGATCTTCGGTTGATTGCCGACGATGCCGACCGGCTTGCCGTCGATGCGAGCGAAACCACAGATGATCGATTTGGCGAAGTGCGGGAAGTACTCGAAGAACTCGCCGTCGTCGACGCAGGTGCGGACGATGTCGATCATGTCGTATGGCAGGTTCGGGCTGTCGGGCAGGATGTCGCGCAGCTCGGGGCAGTCGCGGTCGGGGTCGTCGGTGCAGTCCTCGGCCGGGGGTTCTTCAAGGTTGTTCGCCGGGAGGAAGGAGAGCAGGAACCGGACGTCGTCGAGGCAGGATTTCTCGTCGTCGGCGACGAACGTGGCCACGCCCGACTTGCTCGCGTGGCTCATCGCGCCGCCAAGTTCTTCGAGCGTGACGTCTTCGCCGGTGACGGTCTTGACGACGTCGGGGCCGGTGATGAACATGTGGCTGGTCTCGCGGACCATGAAGATGAAGTCGGTCATGGCCGGGGAGTAGACGGCACCACCGGCGCATGGGCCGAGGATGACAGAAATCTGCGGCACGACGCCCGAGGCGAGCACGTTGCGATGGAAGATGCCGCCGTAGCTGGCGAGGCTGACCACGCCTTCCTGGATGCGTGCGCCGGCGCCGTCGTTCAGGCCGATCAGCGGTGCGCCGACCTTCAGCGACAGGTCCATCAGCTTGTGAATCTTCTCGGCGAACACTTCGCCGAGCGCGCCGCCGAACACGGTGAAGTCCTGGGAGAACACGAAGACCTTGCGTCCGTCGACGGTGCCCCAGCCGGTGATCACGCCATCGGTGTAGGGACGCTCTTCGAGACCAGACGCCTGGGCGCGGTGGCGAGCAAGCAGGTCGAGTTCGTGGAATGAGCCGTCGTCGAGGAAGTAGTCGATGCGCTCACGAGCGAGCATCTTGCCCTTCTCGTACTGGCGCTCGATCGAACGTTGCGATCCGGCGTTGTGTGCGTCCTCGCGGCGCCCGGCGAGATCGTCCAATTTCTCCTGCATGGTCACGGTCGGAAACCTAGCGCGACCGCCGGACAAGCAAGAATGCACGGATGAGTGAATCGTCGGACGCAGCGCCACCCGTCGACGTCCCGTTCGATCTCCCCATCCAGCCGCCCGTCAAGCCGATGCTGGCGAAGTTGGCCCGCAAGATCCCCGACGGCGACGGCTGGCTCTTCGAACCCAAGTGGGATGGGTTCCGTTGCGTCGCGTTTCGCGACGGTGACCGGCTCGAACTCGTCAGCCGAAATCTCAAGCCGCTGTCGCGATATTTCCCCGAACTGACCCAGCCGTTGCTTGATGCGTTGCCCGAGCGCTGCGTCATCGACGGCGAGATCGTCGTCGCCGACGTTGCGGGCGACGGACTCGATTTCGACGCGCTGTTACAACGCATCCACCCGGCAAAGTCACGAATCGACCGGCTGGCAGCCGAGACACCGTCTGCGTTCGTCGCGTTCGACATCTTGGCCCGCGACGATCAGGCGTTCGTCGACCGTCCCATGACCGAGCGACGTGCGCTGCTCGTCGATGCGCTCACGCCCAACGACGTCGTTCACCTCACTCCAGCCAGCACCGACCGGTCGGTTGCCGATGATTGGTTCGGGCGCTTCGAAGGGGCGGGCCTCGATGGCATCATTGCGAAGCCCGTTGATGGAACCTATGAACCCGGCAAGCGGGCCCTGATCAAGGTCAAGCATCAGCGAACTGCGCTGTGAGCGGTGCCGGGGTACCGAGTGCACAAGGACGGCAACGGAGTCGGTTCGCTGCTCCTCGGCCTGTTCGACAGCGACGGCGACATGCACTCGGTCGGTGTGGCAGCAGCGTTCTCCGTTGCGCGGCGCGCCGAGCTGCTGGTCGAACTCGAGCCGCGCACTCACGATGCGCTCGTCGACCATCCGTGGCGCGGCTGGGCCGACTGGCAGGACGAACAACGTGCGAGTTCAGGGGCCGCGTCGGGGACACCGTCGGGCTCAGTGTCGACGCAAGGCGGCAGCCGTTGGAATGCCGGCAAGGACCTGTCGTTCGTGCCGCTGGCGATGGGCCTCGTCGCCGAGGTCACCTTCGGTCAGCTCGAGGGTGGACGATTTCGTCACGGCGTGTCGTTCATGCAGTGGCGGTCCGACGTGACGCCAGCCGAGTGTCGCTACGACCAGCTCGACGTCGCCACCCGTGTCGATTTCCACGAGTTCATCGCGGCCGCAGCCACCGACTGAGAACTAGCTGGGAACCGTGGTCGTGGTCTCGATGGGCACGAGGATCGGTTCGGGGATCGTGATCGACGTCGTCGGCGCGGTGCCATCGACGGTCGCGATCGCGATGACGATCGGGTCGCTGCGAACGAGGCCAGCGCTGGTGTTGGCATTGACCTGCAGGAGCCAATCACCAGCAACTTCCATGGGCAGCCCGTTGGCCTCGGTTCGAACGGCCCGTCCTGCTCCGGTGAGTGGCACCGACTGCACGATTGCGCCACTCACCCCGTCGACCGGCGGTGTGAGGACCACCTCGAGGCCGGTGATGCCGTCAGCCGGCTCGTCGACGCGGACTTCGATGCCGTTCAATCCAACCCGATCGTTGGTGAGCTTGACGGTGACATCGAGGACAGTGGTCTCGCCGTCGGCCACTTGCACGAGCACTTGACGCTCGATCGCATAGTCGATCGATGGTGACGCGTCGACGTTGACTGGCGTGAGTGCGAGCAGCCACGAACTCAACAACAACGTGACGAGACCAAACGCAGCTTCGATGCCGAAGGCTCGCCGGAGCCGGTCGGCCATCGGCACAGTCATCTCGTGCGCTCGGGCAAGACGTTGCTGAGCGAATTGGCGAGCCGACAGGCCGACGAAGACCATCGCGGCGACCACCACGACCTTCAGCACGGTGACTCGACCGTGGCCGTTGTTGAAGAGATTGCCGCCGTCGAGGCGGAACATCTGCGCGAGACCCGTGACAATGGTGACGACGATCGCGAGCACCGAGATGCGTGCGAACCCGCGGACAGCGTGGATGAGATCCTCCTCGCCGGGACCCGACAGGATGACGCGTGCAAGCAGGATCACGCCGCCAACCCACACCGCCATGGCCAGTGCGTGGGCAATGCCGAGCAGCACACCGAGCACAACAAGCGGTCCGTCCACGCGGCCGACACCGATCATCGCCACCGCGAGCGCCGGCAAGCCGAGCGCGGCGAGCTGGGTGACGGGGTCGATGACGCGGTCGGGCCGGAAGGCAGCCCATGCGGAGGCGATCACGAAGATCATCCGCAGGAGCGCGGCGCGACCGGACCAACCAGCATCGATGAGGTCCAACCACGCCCCGGGACTGAAGCCGCTGCTGAGGGACGAGCCCGAAACGGCCGCGGCCGCTGCCGACACAAACAACAGCGTGCCGATCATGGCGAGCACCCAAGCGGAGCGCAGGAACCGAACGGTGACCAGATATTCGACACCCTCGGGCCACGCTGCTGCGATGACGATGAGCGCCCCGAACACGGCGGCGATGCCCAGCGTCGACAACACCCGCCCGAGCCAGAGCGGGCCGGTATTGACGCTGTTCAGGTCGACGATGGCGTCGCCGGAGTCGGACGCGTCGCTTGCTGGAGTCGCGGTGCCGTCGGTGGTGACCGCGCCTTCCAGCGTCGAGGTGGTGGTGTCGTCGATCGTGTCGTCGACCGTGGTCGTGGGCACCGAATCCGCCTCGATGGAGAAGGAGATCTGTCCGTTGCCGTTCGGTTCGTCGTCGCTGTCGCTGACCCGCCAAGTGGCGAAACACAGGCCCTTCGGCAGACCGGGTGATGGAATATCGACGGTCATCATTCGCGAGTTGCCGCTCAAGGTGGGCTCAGAAACGATGTACGGCTCGGTGTTGCACTCGATCGAGACGACGCGCAGTTCGCCGACTTCCTCGGTGAAATTGAAGACAATTTCGGTCGGCGATGTCGCGAGGGTTGCACCGTCGGCGGGCTCGGACGTGATGACCTCGTTGTCGGCGAGGGCCGTTCCCGGCGCGAGGCCGAGCGCACCGACGAAGACGATCAAGACGAACGCAAGTCCGAGCCGAACGGATCGCCCCAACCGCGTGGCCACATGCTGCCGCGAAACGGGGGTGGACTGGGGCGAGTTGGACCGAGCCGACGGTCGTCGGTTGAGGAGAACAGGTGTGCGCTCGTTCACAGTGTGCCGAGGCTACTGCCAGCCCACCGCCAAGGGCGTGAGGCCAGCGCAGAGCGTGGCCGCCCAGCCGCTGTCCTCATGCAGGAGTGACGCGACAAGCCGGGATGTCCATCGCCG
>CAXMZV010000404.1:0-4517 GCA_964199985.1 Candidatus Ilumatobacter isfjordensis
GATAGCTCAGTTGGTAGAGCAACGCATTCGTAATGCGTAGGTCCCGAGTTCGACTCTCGGTCTGGGCTCCACGAAACACCTGGTAGACAGGTGCTTCTCAGTGACTCAGAATCACACCGGTGGGCCTCAACCAAGTTCTACCAGGTCGACAATCGACTGTCAGGGACAACGGCATCTCAGCCGCGGCGTCCGAACTACAGGGCGTAGCCGGTGATGTCGACAATGAAGTCTGTCGTTCCACCACCGCCAGCAAGCACGGTGACCTGACGCGAATCGTCGAGGGTCGACATGCTTCCATTCGCGATCGTGGCCTCCGCCGAGCTCCAGTTGATGGTCGACGCCGTCGCCGTGGCGGTCCCGCCGGGCGCGACGACCAGCCAACCAGCGCCGACCGTGCGGGTAATCGTCAAATTGAAGAACGCCGCAGTCGCGTTCACGGGAACGACGTTCGCGATTGACAGCGCACCAGTGCCACCGGAACCTCGCCAAGAAACAATCGCATGGCCCGTGGTGGTCGAACTGTCTACCCTGCAGTTCGAAAAGGCATACACGCCGTTCGTCACCTCGTCGCCATACGCGTAGCCCCCGATCGCTGACGGATAGAACGAGCCGCCTGAATTGCCAGACACGGTGAAGATGTTGCCGCTGCCCTGAAGGCCAGCACCCTCGGTTTCAACCAGGGTCTCAGTTTGTGCAACGTTGCTCGCCCCAAGGACCAGGTGGTCGCCGTCATCGGCGGCGGCCTGTTTTGGAACGGCGAGCGACCCCGCTCGCGGATTGCTTCCCGGCATGAAGGACCTCGCCCCCGCCGGGAGCAACTGAGACCAGCCGACGACTCACCACCCCCCACGCCGCTGTTCAGGTCCACTTTGCCGCATATGCCGCATTCCCGGACGACAGGCTGCGTCGGGCCGGTTCTTCTTTGCAACTGCCGCTCACAGAGGGGCACTCACAAAAGGAGAGACCAATGACAGCTGTGATGCAGCTCGCCGCCCGGCCGACCCAGGCCGAGGACGGCGCCAAGAAATCCCGCTACCGAGCGGTCGGATTGACGTTGGCCGTTGCCGGACTGATGGGTGCAACCATCTCGGTGATCGCCAACTTCGTCGCTGCCGGAGGGATCGATCAGCAGAACTCATTCGCTGAAACTCTGGCGTGGACGTTCGGCCTCTCGATCTTCTCGTTCGGGATGATCAAGATCGCGATCGCCGTGATCCTCATGGGGATCGTCGTTCGGCTGTGGCACCGAGTCGATGCGATCAAGACATCGCTCGTCGAGCTCCACGGGCACTCGGATGCGACGCCCGGTACACCCGGCGGCACGATCGACACCGACTGGGGACGAGCAACGGTGACCGCCGACCCACCCGAGCTGTTGCCGATCCATCGACTCGCACGATTCATGTGGCGACCGAGTCTGGTGATGGGTGCCATGGCGCTGACCGCCGGGCTGATCTCATCGATCATTTGGGCCAACGAGACACCGGGCACTGAGTCCTTCCGTCAAGCGGCGGCATTCACTCAGGGCATCGAGTTCCTCGGCGAGACGTTCCTCCTGACGGGAATCGCATTCCTGTTAGGCACGATCCTCGCGGGCCTGCGCGAAGGCGGAGGTGAGGTGCAATCGAGCCTCGGGATTCCGGTCACAACGCTCAAGATGCCAGCCACCGCCAAGGCGTTCGTCGTCTTGATGATGATGGGCATGATGGCCGGCGTCGCCCAATTCGTCGCCTACCTGATTGCGCTCACCGTCGCCGACGATCCGGCGTCGTTCTCATCCTGGGCGAACTGGCTCGGCCCGTTCCGTGAGCTCGCCCTCGGCCTGATCCTTGCCGGCATCGTCCTGGCATTGATCACGATCGGCAACATCCTGCGATTCCAATTCGACCGGCTGACATCAATCATCCGGACCGGCAAGTAGTCCAAGAAAGAAATGGAGAGAGACATGACCACTGCAACACTTCCCAAAACACACACCCGAGCTCCCCGCGAGGAGACACACCCCGTGCACCGAGACGACACGTTCCACACCGTCGGATCGGAGCACTCGCTCGGCGAGAACCTCCCGCAGCGGGCAGGCGGCCAACTCTGGCTTCCGATGTTCGTACTGGCCCTCATGGGTTGGACCGTGGGGATGGTGCTGGCGATCATCGAAGCAGCAACCGACCGCAGCGAGGCCAGCACGTTGCAGGACCTCAGCCATCTGGTTCCTGGCTTCATGTTCATCGGGTTCCTGGGTATCTTCTCGGCCATCACCTTCGCCATCGCCCGCATCCTTGGCACACTTCGCCGGGGTGGGGGCGACGTCCAAGAGACCAGCGGAGCCGAGGTGCAAACACTGAAGATGGCCGGCACGGCGAAGCTGATGCTGGTCCTGATGGCGATGGGCATGATGGTCATGGGCGCAGGCATCGTGACCAGCTTCATCGCCGCCGGATCGTTCGACGGCGTGAGCCCGACCGACATCACTGACAACGCCGCGTGGGCAGCAGCAGCGTCTGGGTTGCGGCGAATGGGCGTGGCCCTCTACCTCACCGGTATCGCCTTCGGGCTCGGCACGATCATCGAGGTGCTGCGCTTCCAAGCGATCCGCATCCAAGAGGTCGCAACCGCCCACGGCCACGAACACCACTGATTCCCCCAGCCGAACGGTGGGGTTGCTCGTCGGAGCGGCCCCATCGTTCCCCGCGTGTCAGAGGCCGAGCACGGGCGGCAGCCACTCGTTGAGACGTTCAGCGATGACGTCATCGCTCTTGGCGAGTAAGTGCCCATCACCAGGCAGCATCTCGACGTCACCGTACCCGGCGAGGGATTGCACCATGAGGCTCGATTCCGGCGGCAGGATCTCGTCCTGGTCACCGTGGAACAACAGCAGCGGTCGGCCGCCGAGCGCGCTGGCAACCTCGCATCCGGCCGACTGCGTCGCGAACGTGACGACGCCCGCAACCGACGCCGTCATCACCACTGCGGCTCGGATCGCGACCGCGCCACCGAAGCTGTGGCCCATCACGACGACACGTTCTGCGCCCGCATCGCGGGCCCACTCGATGCCGCATGCGAGGTCGTGGGCACACAGGTCAAGGTTGTTCGGCTCCCGATAGCTGACGCGCAGTACCCGGACGCCACGAGCCGACCACTGCTCCCCGAGTTGTTGGTACAGCCCGTGGCCGGGCCCGAGCAGCCCACCCATTTCTCGCCACACAGCACGAGCGCAGCGGGCTGCACCTCGGTCGCTGCAGTCGGTTCGTGCCACAGCACGCTCAGCAAGCCGCGCGACGTATACACCTCACGATGGCGCATCGATTCGGTGATCGAAGCCTCGGCGGTAGCGAGCGGATGGAGCGCCTCGAGCGCTGTGGGGTTCGTCGGGTCACCGGCTTCTGACACGGTTGCAGTGTTCCACGATGGCGTTCCCCAGCATCACCCGGACAGCACCTGGAGCCAGGCCCGGCCGGGTCGCTGCGATCGTCGCCAATTGCCGTGCTCGTAATGTGCCTTCCGTCACGTTCGCCGAGGACTCGGACAACTACGGTCGTGAGCGTCATGACTGTGTCCGCCGACGCCCCCAGCTTCGACTTCAACAATCCCGTCGACCTCGATCACACCGTCCGTATCGGCACGGCCTGGATCGAGCTCCGGCGCGGTGCCGGTGCGGCCCGACTGCGCGACTACTTGTTCGGCCACGACGAACCCCTTGAGCAGGGGCAGATGGATGCCCTCGATTTGCTGATGCGTCGCGATCGGACAATGAAGGGCCTCGCCGAGCGGCTGCGGATCGAACCGTCGACGGCGACGCGCGCCGTGCAGCGCGTGGTGAAGGACGGCCTCGCCGAGCGGTACCCCTCGTCGGAGGACGGACGCGTCGTCATGGTCAAGGTCACACCCGAAGGTCGACGCCGACACGCCACTGTTGCAGAACGACGGGCCCTCGCCCTGCAGCGCATCATCGGCTCCTTTGCTCCCGACGAGCGGGCACAGCTGGCCGATCTGCTCGAACGACTCAACAACGCCGTTGATGATGTCGTCAACGAACTCGATGCCGCCGGCGACGACGCCGCTGACGACCAACCTGTCGACGACGCTGGCGCCTGAGCGCTCACGCGCCGATCCGGTAAGGTCCGCTCCGATGGCTGATCAGGCGGTGTTCGCAGAACAAGCAATGGAGTACGCCCCACAGCTGTACTCGGCAGCAATGCGGATGACGCGCAATCGTGCCGACGCCGAAGACCTCGTGCAAGAGGCCTACCTGAAGGGTTTTCGCAGTTTCCACACGTTCACTGAGGGCACCAATCTCCGGGCGTGGCTGTTTCGGATTCTGACCAACACGTACATCAACAAGTACCGGGCCAAGCAACGCCGCCCCGAGGAATCCGATCTCGGTGAGATCGAGGACCTGTACCTCTACAAACGGCTCGGCACATTCCAGGACGCCTCGATCGGCCGGTCTGCCGAAGAATCGCTGATGGAGATGCTTCCCGACGACGAGGTGAAGCAGGCCCTCGAGAGCCTCTCCGACA
>CAXMZV010000405.1:0-4511 GCA_964199985.1 Candidatus Ilumatobacter isfjordensis
TTCGTCGTTTCGAGACCGAGGCCCGAATAGCCACCGGTGACCACGGCGAGCTTGCCGGAAAGGTCGGCTCCCGCAATGACCTCTGAGGGCGTCGAGCGCATCCCAAATCCGGAGCCGAGTGCTTGCTGGGGGGTGCGTTGCGGTGCGGTCATCTCGGGAACGTAGCGCGAATCAGCGATCTGCGAAGATGTGCAGATGTCGCCGACGTTGCCCGCAAGCTTCCACACCGATGACGCACTGACGGTCGAAGCTGCGAATGGCGGCCTCGTCCACCGCGCCAACGCCGACCACGGCAAACGTTTCGAACGCAAGCTGTGGAAGGTGCGCGATGGCGTGTGGTGCATGGTCGGCAACGGGCTGTCCAACCAGACGTTTGTCGAAGGTCCGGACGGGCTGATCGCGATCGACACCGGTGAGTGCAACGAGGAGATGCAGTTCGCGCTCGATGCCGTCGCGGCCGAGACCGACGCGCCCGTGGTTGCGGTGATCTACACCCACTTCCACTACGTCGGCGGCACGCAAGCAGTCATCAACACAGTCGGCGACGTGCCGATCTGGAGCCACTCTGGCGTGGTCGGCAACCGTCGGCGCAACAGCTCTGAAGTCGGTCCGGTGGCACGGTCGGGTCTCATCCACCAGTTCGGCATCACGTTGCCGGCCGAAGGACCTGACGCGCTCGTCAACGTCGGTCTCGGACTGGCATTCCGCAACGCCGAGCATGCGCCGTTCACCGAGGGCTTCCTCGACCCGACCGACACGTTCGACACGCCGACGACGGCAACGATCGCAGGACTCACCGTTGAGATGACGCCCGCACCTTCGGACGCCGACGACTCGATCACCATCTGGTTCCCCGAGTTGTCAGTCTGTATCAACAACATCGTCTGGCCGGTCCTCTTCAATGTGTTTCCGATCCGTGGCGAGGAGTACCGCGATCCACGTGGCCTGCTGGTCGGGCTCGATCACATCGCCGCACTCGGCGCCGAGCACTTGGTCGGTGCGCACGGCCCCCCGCTCAGCGGCACCGACAATGTGTCCAACGAGGTACTGCGGAGCCGCGACGCAATCCAGTTCATGTGGGACCAGACGGTTCGCGGTATCAACAAGGGCCTCACGCTCGGCGAGTTGACCCAGTTCGTGCAGTTGCCCGATCTGTATGCCGAGTCACACTTGCAGACACAGTTTTACGGCGTAGTCGAGCACCACGTCCGCCAGATCCATGCCGGCCTTCGTGGATGGTTCGATGGTGACGAGGCGGCGCTGTTCCCCGTCCCTCCAGCAGAACGTGCAGCCAAGCTCGTCGACGGGTTCGGTGGCGCGGATGCTGTGCGTGCCCAGATCGCTGACGCCACGGAATCGAACGACATTCGGTGGGCCATCGAGATGGCGACCTGGCTCATCCGCCTTGACTCGACGAATGCCACCGATCGAACCCAACTCGCCGATCTCTTGCGCATGGTCGCCCGTCGGACGACTGCGGCGAACATCCGCAACTGGTGCTTGGTCCGGGCGCGCCACCTCGATGGCACTGCCGACACCGATCGCTTTCACGCCCACCGTTTCTCCATCGCGCAGGTCGAGCAGTCATCCGTTGCCGACATTCTGGCCACGGTGCGGGTGATGCTTGACCCGACGTTGTGCGGTGATGCCGACCAACAACTCACGATCGAGGTGGGCGGCGAACGGGCGGGGCTGCACGTTCGCCGTGGAGTGGCCGTGCCCACTGGGGGTTCCGGTGACGGACTGCAGCTCTCGACATCGGGTGCGCTGTGGGCAGCACTGATAGCGAACAAGGCCGACCTCACGTCGGTCCTTGCGGCGCCCGAGACCTCAGCGAGTGACAACGTCGCGGTGACGGAATTCCTGTCGTGGTTCGAGCAACGCTCGTTCCACCAGTGAGCGACAACGCGAGCTGACGACTACTCCCAGTCGATCTTGGCCACAGCGATGCCCGACTCCCCCGCCACCGCGTAGAGCAGGTAGCTCCGCCCGTCGACGTCGTCGAACACAGCAGGGTCCCGGAGCTGGTTCACGTTGCCGTGGGCGGCGCTGCGCTCAGACGGTTCGAGCGGAGCGGTCGCACCTTCCCAGTCGTGATCCGGCCGCAACACGATCTCCGGTTCCGAGGCGGTCCATGTCGACCAGTCCCCGTCGAGTTCAATCGTCGAATGCAGAATCGATTCGGGTGCGTCGCCGACGCGCGTCCAGAAGACGTGCAGTGTGCGCTCGCGAACCACCACTGCTGAGTGACGCATCTCGGGCACGAACAGGTCGGGACCTTCCTCGAAATCGGTCAGGCCATCGACACTTCGATACATCACGCCGGGCATGGCTAACGCGTAGGTCAAGCCGTCGTGCTCGAACGCACGCATGTACGGCCGTCCGAGCACTTCGGGATGACCAGTGAAGTTGATGCCGTCCGATGACGTCGCCACTTTGGTCAGCTGCACGCCCAAACGAGCGAGCCCGTGGAAGTACATGACGACCTGCTCGCGATCGGTGCCGACGTGCACGTCGGGCGAGGCGATGTGCGGTCGTCGCGTCAACCAACACCACCGAGGCACGGGTTGCGCCGAGGTGCTTGGTGTAGAGCGCTTCGAGTTCCCTGAGCTGTTCAGCTGTCGCCTCGGGCGGCTCGGTGATCAGCGTGCTGTCGGCGAGTTTGAGACTGCCCGGAGCGTGGACGGTCCAGGGGCCGGCCACGGCGTCAGCATGCGCGAGGCGGATGTAGCCGCCCTTGTGATCGGCGAAGTAGAGCGAATAGATGCCGAGCGGGTTGTCGATCCATCCGGGCGTCCGGACCAGCGACGGGCCTTGGATGTTGTCACCGATCGACGGACCGTCACCAACCGCGGGCGTGTCGGGTCCGATGATCGGACCGTTCCCGAGACGGGTCAGCTTCACCGGCGGACCACGATCTCCGCGCCCACTTCCTCTGGCTCGTCGTCGAACAGTTCGTCGGGGAACCCCGGCGCTCTGACCGAGACACCCGTGGCATCTTCAAGGCGTCGGATGACGTTGGGTGACCATTCACGCTCGCCGTAGCGGGATGCCGCATCGCTGAAGATGTCGATCATCATCGGGTTCATCTCCAGCGGAACACCAGCTGCGTCTGCGATGTCCTGGAAGAGGCCGATGTCCTTCAACACCAGGTCCATGGTGAAGCTGATGTCGCGCCCCCCATTCAAGATCACTTGACCTTCGGTTTCGTGCACGAATGAGTTGCCGCTGGAAATGCGAAACGCCTCATAGGCGGTGGCGAGGTCGACGCCGGCTGCAGCCATCGTGGTCAGCGCCTCGGTCACAGCAATCAGGTTGGCTGTGGCGAGGTAGTTCGTCGCCACCTTCAGCACCGACGCCGATCCGAGTTCGCCGGTGTGCAGGACTCGGCGACCCAGAATCGTGAGGAGCGGCAGCACGCGCTCAAACGTCGCTCGATCGGTACCCGCGAAGATCGAGATGTTGCCCGTCGCAGCGCGGTGACATCCCCCGGAGACGGGACAGTCGACCGCCGCTCCGCCAGTAGCGGCGACAAGCGCGCCGAGCCGCGTGATCTCTGCCGAGTCGGTGGTCGACATCTCCATCCACACCGTGTCAGGCCGCAGACCGGCGATGACGCCATCGTCGGCTTCCATCACCGCGGCGGACGCTGCCGGCGAAGGAAGGCACGTGATGACGACATCGCATTGCTCGGCGAGCACCTTGGGGCTCTCGGCAGCTTGGGCTCCGAGGGCGACAAAGCCCTCAACGAGGGCCGCGTCGAGGTCGCGCACGACGACGTCGATGCCGTTGCGGAGCAGCGACCCCGCGAGCTTGCCACCAACGTTGCCGAGTCCGATGAATCCGACTCGGACGGTTGTGGGATCAACCGGACCGGCGGCAGTCATGAGACGAGCTGCGCGGGACCGGCAGCAATCACATCGGCGTCCCACGGGGTACGGGCGAACACGGTGCGCACGTCGTCCGCGAACGAGGCGAGATCGTCCGTGGGCGCATCCGGGGCAAACGAGTTCTGGTCCCATTCGGCGCAGAACGCTGCGCACAGGTCGAACCACTGGTGATCCGCGAATTCGTCGCGCTGATTGCGATCTCCGCCGAGGTGATGAGCGAAGTAGTAGCTCTGGAAGACCCCGTGTTGCTCGATCACCCAGGCGACTTCCTCGCGGACATACGGGCGCAGCACGCTCGCTGCGTACTCCGCGTGGTTGTACGGAGCGAGCTCGTCACCGATGTCGTGCAGCAGGGCCGCAACGACCCAGTCGATGTCGGCGCCAGCCAGACGCGCCCGGGTCGCCGATTGCAGCGAGTGTTCGAGGCGGGTGATCTGGTAGCCACCAAGTGAGTCATCGAGACGTTGGAGCACACCGAGCAGGCGGTCGGCCAACCCTGTGGCGTGCTCCCGCTCGAAGCCGTCGAGCAGTGCGTAGTCCGCGGCAGTGCCGTGCTGCATCTCGGTGAAGGAGACGACCCCGGGCGGTGCCTCTGCTGATGGGTTGGCGGTCGCTGGTCGG
>CAXMZV010000406.1:0-4511 GCA_964199985.1 Candidatus Ilumatobacter isfjordensis
CTCCTCGATCGCCGCGGCGTCGACCGGCAGCGGTGGCATCGCCAACTGTGCACTGCTGACCCAACTGCGGATCTGGACTGCCAGCGCGTCCTCCCCGAGGTCGCCGAGCACGAGGCCGCACTCGCCCAGAGATGCGAGCGGTGACCTGCCCGCCACAGCAGGTCAAGCAGGTCGATCAGAATCGGCACCGCATCGATGGCTGAGCTGCTGCGCCGCCGCAGCGACGCGAGCGACATCTGCACGAGGGCCGTCAGCCATCCGTTGTCGACTTCGCGTGCGACGTCGAGTGCGTTGCCGAGCAACGTCTCGGCCTGCGGCTCGTCTTCGGTTTCGAGGGCGGAGCCGAGCGCCCACAGTGCAAAGGCGAGCGATGACGGATTCTTCGATTCTCGAGCCGAGCGGACCGCCCGAATTGCCCGCCGAGTTGCCGCCTCGGTGTCTCCGAGCCACGTACTCATGATCGAGTTCTGCGTATCGACGTTGACATGGAAGTACAGCTCGGGACGGCTGCGTTGGTAGCTCGCCACTTCGGCGAAAATATCAGGCGGCGCAGCGCCCGCACCGGAGTACACCGTTGCGTTCTGGACCGCGAGTCGCGCCGGAAGATCGAAGTCGAGTTCAAACTCGGTCTCGAGTCGAATCGCCCGGCGAGCCAACTCCATCGCCGACTGGAGGTCGTCACGGAACCATGCGCCAATCGCTGCCACGCCGAGCACAGGAGCGAGCTGTGCTTCGTCGCCAGCACCAAACGTGTCGATCACTCGCTCGGACCAGCGGGAGTACTCAGAGTTGAGCCGCATGAAGCCGTACTCCCAGAGCACGGTGGCGAGCGTCGCCGCGTTCGCGAAGTCGCCCGACGCGAGCGAACGCTCGAATGCGGCGCGGATGTTGTCGAACTGCTCGCCGACGCGCCGGCACGCGAGACCTTCGTCGGGTCCACGCAGGTCGCTCGCAGCAGTCGTGCCGAGCGCAATCATATGATCGACGAATCGGCCGGAAGCTGCGGCGTTCGACTCCGTTGTTGCCCGGACTCGGACGTATTCGGAGACGACCCCGAGCAGCCGAAAGAGCGGTTGGCCGTCGACATGGTGGAGTTGGATGAGCGACCGGTTGAGGAGCGCGGTGATCGCTTCGTCCGCCTCGCTCGGTGTTGCGGTCGGCATGCACACCGCAGCGAAGGCGGCACGATCGAACGAACCGGCGAAAATCGCGGCTGCGCTGAGCACGTGGCGCAGTTCCTCAGGCAACGCGTCGAAACCGAGAGCGACTGCTTCGTTCATCGACCGGAGGTCGCCCTGCGTGCCCGAGCGGGCCGGGAGTTCGCGTCGGCGCAGACGATCACTCAACTCACTCACCGTGTAGATCGGCGCATTGGCCGCGGCAACCTCGATGGCCAGCGGCATTCCTTCGAGCTGCTCGCACAGTTCTCGGACCGCCGGCGAGTCGTCGACCATCGCGCCTGCAGCGGTCGCCCGTTCGACGAAGAGCCTTGCTGATGACGTCGACGGCAACGGTGCGACGCGATAGATGAACTCGCCCTCGATGCCGAGCGGTCGCTCGCTCGTACACAGCACGGTGGCGTTCGGGGCCCCAGCGAGGATGGCCGCCAGCAGGCGATCCACTGCCTCGATCGCGCGCTCACAGTGCTCGAACACGAGGAGCAAGTCTTGAGTGCCAAGCCATTCGACGACGGACTGTTCGATCGACAGCCCGGCGCGCAAGCCAATGCCGAACGATGTCGCGACGGCGTCGACGACTCCGGACGGGTTGACACCGCCAACGTCGCAGTGCAGAACTCCGCCGTTGTACTGAGCAGCAACATGATGGCCCGCGGCCAGCGCAAGCCTGCTCGTGCCGACACCGCGGGCGCCGATCAGGCTGACGACGCGATTGGCCTCGAGGTCGCGGGCAACCGCCTCGATCTCGGCATCACGCCCCACGATCGATTGGCGCGGAAGCGGGAGCTGGTTGTTGGTGACCGTGTTGCGCAGCGGCGGGAAGTCGCGACGAAGGCTGGGCCCGACGAGTTGGAACACTCGCGTGGGCTGCGCGATGTCGCGCAACCGGGTCGGACCGAGCGCGACCAGGTCGAGCGGTTGAGCGAGGTCGTTCCCAATGGACTCGACACACGACTCCGACAGCAGTACTTGATCACCATGGCCAATCGCATTGAGACGCGAACCAAAGTTGAGCGCCCAGCCGAAGGGCTCGCCGTCGCGCATGACGACATCGCCGACGTGGACCGCCATCCGGACGTTCATGCCATCGACCTGCTCCCAGTCTCCAGCCTCGAACCGGGCCTGGGCATCGGCTGCTGCGTTGATCGCTGCGAGCGGCGAGCGGAACGACGCAATAACCCCGTCGCCGGAGTGGTGAAACACCACTCCCCCGTGTTGAGACATCGCGTCTTCGAGCAGATCGTCGTGACGAGCGACGGCGGTCATCATCTCGTCAGGGTGTGACTCCCATCGACGAGTGCTGCCCTCGATGTCGGTGAAGACGAACGACATCGCCGTTCGCCTCAGTTCGGTCCCTCCCACATCACCAATGTACTGGGGTGGTGTCGGTTGCTGTGACACGATGAGGGTCGAATGCGTCATGACTCCGTCTCCGGGCTCGCTGCTCGCTCTGGCGACTTCTCGGTCGGCGAATTCATCTCGATCCGCGGGCGGTCCCGTTCATATGGCACTGGCGAACCGCTCTTCCACGAGGGCGATCCCTCGGTCAACGTGTATGCCTGCGTGTCCGGTGCGGTGAAGGTGTACGTGACCGTGCCGACGGGTCGTGAATTGATGCTGGGGCTCAAGGTCCCTGGGGACGAGTTCGGTGAGCTGTCTGCCATCGACGAGCGCCCGCGGTCGGCGGGCGCCCGGGCCTACGAGCCGAGTGTCGTCGCTCGGATGTCCGGTCACGACTTCATCGACGGCCTGCGCGAACAACCGGATCTCGCGATCTCGGTGCTGCAAAACCTCGCAGCGCAGTTGCGGCGAACCAACGCTCGCCTGTCGGCGCGGAACTCCGAGCAGACGACCGTACGTGCAGGGCACCGCCTGCTCGAACTCTCCGGACTGATGCTGCGACACAGCGACCGTCCGGACCGGATCGAGTTGTCGATCACGCAGGGGGAACTCGCCGAGTGGATTGGCTCGACGCGAGAGTCGACCGCCCGAGCCCTGGCCACGTTCCGTCGTCGCGGCATCCTCACCACCGGCCGTGGGCTCATCGTGATCCACGATCTCGGTGCTCTCGAGGCAGCGGTGCGAGCCGCCTGAGGACTCCGATGCGGGTGTTCGTGGACGGCATCCCCGCCTGATGCCGCCCACGACGATTACCCACCGTCCCGTGGTGCTCGGTTGAACGCGTACATGGTGACCCTCTCCGTTGTGCCGCTGTCTCGGAGAGACCCGGTCGAGTTCCAGCCTGCGCCGATCCACCTCGCCCGTGAATGATCCGCGTCACACAAGGGAAGATTCCGACGACGAGTTGCGATCGAGCACGTCGTCCATCGACGTGCGACCGAGGATCGCGATATGGCCCTTCGTAACGCCATGTCACGGCTGCGTGAACGGGATGAGAACTGATCCGCTTCACCCGATGGCCAGGAACGGCGATCAGTACCTTGCCCGCTGCGGCACCGCCCGCACCACCGACAAGGAGCAACCGTGAGCGTGAACGACGTCCGTCAACGAGCGATCGTCGAGTTCGAAGCGACGCCGGTGAAAGTCATCGCTGGCGAGGCAAATTCGCTGGTCGCCGCCGTCGCCGAACTCGAGTCGGCATTGGCCTTCCACGACTTCGCCACGACCGAGGAGCACATGCAGTACTGCGCCGGAACGGTGCGAGGCCTGATGGATAAGGTGCGGGGCCACGCCGACGCCCTTGAATCCGAGGTGGTTGATGAGTACTGGCCGCTGTCCAAGTACCGGGAGATGCTCTTCATCAAGTGACGGCGGGGCGGAGGGTCGAATGCCGGGAGGGACATTCCGCGCCTCCGCCTCACCGTCACTCAGGCGGTTGTGGACATGCCGCGATACGTCATCGTGCGCCGGGTCGAACCGGGCGACAACCGCGTCGCGAGCTCGGGGATGTCGTCCTGATAGCCGAGAACGACGACGACGACGTCGCCGATGGAGATCGGGGTCAGGGCCGCGCTCCGAGCCATTCGTCAACTGGTCGAGCAGTTCGTCGGCGGTCGGGCGGAGGATCAGCTGACCACAGCTGCCGAGCTTGCTCTCGGTCCGTCGGTTCTCACCACGAGCGATGATTGTCAGGTCGGGGTTCATCTCGCGTGCGGTGAGCATGACGAACACGTTGGTCGCGTCATCCGACATCACCGTGGCGAGCACACTGGCGCGGCGGATGCCGGCGCGTTCCAACACCTCTTCCTCTGTGGCGTCGCCATGGTTCACAAGCAGACCGTCATCATCGTCGATCAACGCCGACGCACCGCCGAGCGTGTCGATGGCGACAAACGGATGACCAGCCGCACTGAGGTCTCGCGCCAATGTCGT
>CAXMZV010000407.1:0-4506 GCA_964199985.1 Candidatus Ilumatobacter isfjordensis
GAGGCCCGCGCGGCGTTCACCGACGCCTTCAACACATCCCTCGGCGCAGCTGCAGTGGTGGCGGCAGTGATCGGCGTGATCGTGTTCGTGTTCGGCCGTCGGGTCGACGAGGTCGGCGTCACGCCTAATCGGCCTGACAGCGAGCACGTGGACCTGCCATCGTCAATCGCATGAGCACCGACGCATCTTCGATCGACCCTCGCGTCAAGCGGTCGCGGCGTCTGATCTGCGAAGCGGCGATCGCCGAACTCGGCGAGGTCGGATACGGCGCGATGACGATCGAGTCGATCGCCCGGCGCGCTGGAGTCGGCAAGGCGACGGTCTATCGGCACTGGAACGGCAAGCTCGATCTCATCGAGTCGGCACTCGAATCGATCAGTACCGACATGGTCATCCCTGCATCCGGCACTGCCCGTGAGCGGGCCCGGGCAGTGCTGAACTGGCTGGCCACATATCTCGGCGACAACACCGCGCTGGGTTCCTCGTGCTTACCCGCAATGGTCAGCGCGGCGCAGTACGACGATTCAGTCCGCGAGTTTCACCAGCGATTCAGCGCGGAACGTCGGCGGGTGCTCACCGACATCATCGACGCCGGCAAGGCCTCGGGCGAGATCCGCTCTGACGCCGACGCGCGGCTGCTCGCGGAGATGTTGGTCGGCCCCCTGTTCTACCGCCGACTGATGAGTGGGACGGCATTCCCAGCCCAACGGGTCGACGAGATTCTCGACGTCGTGTTCGACTGAACTACTCGAACGCAGAGTCGAAGTCGCGAATTGCGTCGTCGACGAAGCTCCGCGAGTCAATCTGCGGCTTCTGGTCCGTGCGATACCGCACGAACAGCTCCTCGAAGCCTCCCGGCACGAAGGTGACGAGCAGATCAACCGGCTCGTTGGCCACGTTGCGGTAGCCGTGCCGAACACCGGCCGGCACGCGAATGAAGTCACCAGGCCGCACCGTCGTCACATCCTCGCCAACGAGAAACTCGAGCTCACCGGACCGGATCAGAAAGGTCTCCTCGAGCGCGCCGTGCGTGTGCGGCGCGAATCCAGCCTGGTCGTCGACTGTGGGAGCCACGGTCCACTCCATGACGGAGTAAGCCCCGCCCGTCGCCTCCGACGAGACGATGATGCTGCCGCGATCGTCGCCGTCTTCGAAGGTGAGACCGCGGCCCGATGCCACAACCAGACGCTCCGTCGACGATGTCTGGTCCATCGTTGAATCGTACTGGTGGCCGCGGGCCGCGGACTGATGTGTTGCCGCGAGTTGGTGTTCGGACGCAACACTTCTCCGACCCGGCGCAGCATCGCCGCATGAGCTGTTCCTTGGGGTCAGATCGTTGGTTTGATGCCTGCACCGATGAGCGGCCGCATCGTCATCTCGCCGATCGACAGCTCGAATGCTGTGTCGACGGTCGTCGAGGTCAGGCGAGCAGCGACAAGGGCCGCCGAAATCTCGCCACGACTGAGACCGTGCGGGTCGCCATCGCTGTCGTCACGCTCCCAGTCCCATTGCACGAAGACGCCGCCAGGGGCCAGCAGGTTGGCCAGCTCGGCCAGCGTTCCCGGGTAGTCGTCGAGGAACGAACAGACCGACGAGCACACGACGAGGTCGTACGACTCCGCAGCGGTCGGCACGGTGGCCATGGTTCGGACATGAGCCCACCCATGTTGCTCGACCTTTGCGCCGAGGACGTCGAGCATCGCCTGCGACGTGTCGACGGCGTCGACGCTCCGACACGCCGGTGCCAGGCGCTCCGTGAGTAGACCCGTCCCACACCCGAAGTCGAGGGCCTTCGTGTCGTCGGGGGTTGCCTGAGCACCGGCGAGCACCGCGAGCAGCGACGTGTGGGCTGCGTCGGCATACGAACGCGCCGCTTCGTCGTCATCCCAGCCAGCTGCGTAGTCGTCCCACTCGTTACTCATGCTGGGCATCCGATCAGATCGAGGAGTTCGTCCGTGCAGCGGACATCACCGAAGCTGCGGTACAGCGGGTGCAACGTCACGTTGAGGTCGCGGTCACCCGATGTAGACGTCGCTGAACACGACCACCCACGGCGTCTCAGCGCAGGGTAGACGTCCCGGGCTGCATTCGTTCCGACAACGACGACGTCGTACGTCGGCTTCGTGGATCCCTCGGCCCGCAAGACGGCCGAAACCTCGTGGGTGCTGTCGTGCACTGTGGCCTGAGCCCTGAGCGCTTAGCCAGAGACGCGCTCAATGCTGGCGCCAACGGCACTCAACCGGCCGACGAGGTCGTCGTAGCCACGGTCGATGTGGTGCACGCCAGAGATGATCGTCTCACCTTCGGCAGCGAGTCCGGCGACAACCATCGCGGCGCCGGCGCGGATGTCGTGTGCCTTCACTTCGGCGCCCGACAGACGCGGCACTCCTCGGATGACAGCGTGGTGGCCGGTCGTACTGACGTCGGCGCCGAGGCGCTGCAGTTCTTCGACGTACCGGAAGCGACCCGGATAGAGGTTTTCAGTGACGATCCCGACGCCATCGGCCACCGAGAGCATCGTGATGATCAGCGGCTTGTAGTCGGTCGCGATGCCTGGGTACGGCAGCGTGGCGACATCAATCGAGCGGAGCCGGTCGGGAGCAGCGACGTGGAGCCCGGTGTGCCCGTCGATCTCGACAGGGCTCATCTGCAAGCCCATGTCCGCGAAGCGGTCGAGCAGCATCGTCATGTCGTCAGGACGGATCCCGAGCACGTCGAGTTCGCCATTCGAAACGGCGGCGGCAGCGAGATAGGTGGCCGCCTGGATCCGGTCGGGCACGGTGTGGTGGCTGATCGGATGGAGTTCGTGACGTTCGACCCCCTCGATGACCAGCGTCGACGTGCCAATCCCAGAGATGTTTGCGCCCATCGCAACGAGGAAGTTGCAGAGGTCGGTGATCTCGGGTTCGCGAGCGCAGTTGTCGATCGTGGTGCGCCCGTCGGCGAAGACAGCTGCGGTCATCAGGTTCTCGGTGGCACCGACCGACGGGAAGTCGAAGGTGATGTCGGCACCGTGCAACCGCTCGCACCGCGCCTCGAGGTAGCCGTGGCTGAACTTGAACTCGGCACCCATCGCTTCGAGACCGCTCACGTGCATGTCGATCGGGCGGGCGCCGAAGTCGTCGCCACCGGGCATCGACAGACGAACCTCGCCGCACCGCGTGAGCAGTGGGCCGAGCACGTTGATCGAGGCACGGATCTTCTCGACGAGTTCGTATGGCGCGACCGGGTTGATCTCGCCGGTGTCGGTGAGGAGCAGTTGGCCAGGGGCCGGGCGCAGCATCTCGACGCCAAGTTCGGCGAGCAACTCTCCCATGATCGTGACGTCGACGATGTCGGGCACGTTGGTCAGTTCGAAGGTGCCATCGGTGAGGAGCGTGGCGGCCATCAGCTTGAGGACCGAGTTCTTCGCACCGGGCACGTAGACCGACCCTTTGATCGGGCCACTGCCGCGTACCACGAACTTCTCACTCGCCGGATCTGGATTCACAGGCACCAGTATGCTCCCGCTGTGCGACCAGGTGGGACCATGGTGACCCGGACCTGGCCTCTCGATGCAGAACACATCGCGACGGTCGAGCAACCCCGCGATGACCTCGTCCTGGAGGTGCGGTCGGACGAGGACGATGCCGCCTACCTGCAGGAACACGGCCCGTTCTCGAGCTACCGGCGTGTCGTCGAGCGATCCGACGAGACAATCACCGAGACGACCACCTACCGGCTCACGATCCCGTGGTTCGGATGGCTGTTTCGGCTGCCCGTTGGCCAGGTCATCCGTCGCCGAATCTCACACCGCGGCTTCTGGTCACCGCCTGACCGCCTCGACACCACCCAGGTGTTGGTCATCGGGCTGCTCGCTGCCGCGTCGATGAGCGCCGCATTCGTCAACACGCTGTTCACCCAGACTGCCGAGTTCGCCGCGGACGACTTCGGGGTCGGCGACGCAGGTGTCGGCTATGCCGGAGCGATCGTGCGCGCCGGCATCATCTTCGCGCTGCCCGCCGCGGTGTTGGCCGACCGCATCGGGCGCCGCCGCGTGATCGTGGCTGTCGCGTGGATCGCTCCCATCTTGTCGTTGATGGGAGCGCTGGCACCGAACTTTCCGGTGCTCGTCGCTTCCCAGACACTCGGCCGCCCGATGGGCATTGCGCTGTCGTTCCTCATCGGCGTGATCGCCGCGGAGGAGATGCCGAAGAACACCCGGGCATTCGCGATCAGCGTGTTGGCAATGGCGAGCGGTTTCGGTGCAGGCATTGCGGTGTCGTCACTGGCGCTCGCCGACCTCGGCCCGAGTGGCTGGCGCTACGTGTATGTCGTGTCGATCATCTGGTGCGTCGTGGCGCTCGACCTCACCCGCCGACTTCCCGAGACACGCCGATTCACTGCGACCCATCGCGACCCCCACGCCCACGCGCCGCGTCTCGACCGCAGGCGCTTGGCACTGCTGGGTGCCGTGGCATTCATCGGGAACATCTTCATTTCACCGGCGAGCTTCTTCCAGAACAG
>CAXMZV010000408.1:0-4503 GCA_964199985.1 Candidatus Ilumatobacter isfjordensis
TGCTGCTCGTCGACGGGGGCAAGGGCCAGGTGAGCGCGACCTATCAGGTGGTGAAAGACCTCGGTCTCGCCGATGAGATTCCTGTGGCCGGACTGGCGAAGCGGTTCGAGGAGATCTACGTGCCCGGTCAGTCTCAGCCAGTCGAGCTGCGACGGGGGAGTGACGCGTTGTTCATGCTGCAACGCATCCGCGATGAAGCGCACCGGTTCGCCAACACGTTCCACCGGGAGCGCCGCAGCAAGGCGATGACCGTCAGTGCCCTCGATGACATCGCTGGCATGGGTGAGGTGCGGAAGAAGAAGCTCTTGAAGGAGATGGGCGGCATCACCAAGGTGAAGCAGGCCTCACTCGAAGAACTGCAGGCACACAGCTTCCTGCCGGACGCGGTGGCTCACGCCGTCCACGCTAAGTTTCACTCCTGAGGCGGGCGATCGAATCGTTTGCGTCATGAAATCGGTTGGAATGGCCACCGAAATCGTCACGCAAACGGGCTGTGCTGGTCAGGTGACGTTGGGGATGATGTCGTCGCGGAAGCGGGCGTAGGCATCGCGGCGTTCTTCTGCGGTTGCGCCGAGTGTGAAGTCGGGGACGATCACTTCCTTGAAACCAGTGGCGGCGTACTGGCCAAGGGCGTCGATGATCTGCTCGTTCGAGCCGGCGATCGAGCGCTCGGCCATCGGGCTCGCGGCGATCTTGTCGACGTCGGCGTCGAGGAAGAACATGGCCTGCACCGACGTGTGCTTGGAACCCGGGTCGACGTCGACGGAGTCACACGCGGCGACGAAGTCGGCGTGGCGATCCGCGGCCAGCTCGGGTGCGCCCCAGGTGTTCCAGTCGGTGGCGTGGCGCGCCGTGATCCTGAGCATGCGTGGGCTGCCGGTTCCAACGGCGATGGGCAACGGCGACTGCACCGGCTTGGGCTCGCACGGGGCGTCGGTGAAGTCGTAGAACTTGCCGTGGAACGTGGTGCTCTCGTTGGCCAGCAGCGACTCAACGATCTGGATTGACTCCTCGAACCTGCTGACGCGGGTGCCCGGTGCTTCGAGTTCGATGCCGTAGGCGGTGTGCTCGTTGATCTGCCACCCCGCGCCCATGCCGAGCACGAAGCGTCCGTCCGAGAGTTGGTCGAGGGTGCCGGCTCGGTTGGCGAGCAGCGCCGGATGATGCACCGAGGTCGGTGAGACGAGCGGGCCGAGGCGCAGGCGATGTGTGACGGCGGCGACGGCGGGGAGCACGGTCCAGCACTCGTGTACAGGGCCGGGCTTGAAGGATTCGTCGCCGGTGTTTTCCATGTAGTGATCGGCGTACCAGAAGCAGTACCAGCCGTCGTCGTCGGCCATCTTCGCCAAGTCGAGCACTTCGTCGAGGGGTCGGCCGGGGTTGGGCCACACGGAGTAGAGCATGCTCCCACCGTACGGGTCCTGTTCGAGCTGGCTCGGGTCCGGGCTCCAGACACTCGTACGCTGCCGGCGTGAGTGATGAGCGGGAGAACCTCTGGGAAGATCATGCCGATTGGTGGATCGACGGGTTCACCGACGGAGCCGACCCGGAATATGAGGAGCAGATCCTGCCGATGGCGGGCGCCGAGCTGCAGGGTGCCCGGCACATCCTGGACATCGGATGCGGCGACGGGCAGATCTCGCGACTCGCCGCAGCGCAAGGCAGTGCGGTCACCAGTATCGACCCGACCTGGAATTGTGTGCGCGTCGCTGCCGAGCGAGGCGGCGGGCCCACGTTCGCCCGCGCCGGCGCCGCCGCGTTGCCCTTCGCTGACGAGTCATTCGACGCAGCGGTGGCCTGCCTCGTGTTCGAACACATCGACGACGTAGACGACGCGATTGCCGAAGTGGCACGTGTCCTCGAACTCGGTGGCCGGTTCAGCTTCTTCCTCAACCACCCGATCCTGCAGACCCCCGATGCCGGCTGGATCGACGATCACATGGTTGATCCGCCCGAGCAGTACTGGCGCCTGGGGCCGTACCTGGTGGAAGCGTCGACCGTCGAGCAGGTGGAGAAGGGTGTGTTCATCCGTTTCATCCACCGGCCGATGTCGCGCTACGTGAACGCGCTGGCAGAGCACGGCCTGATCATCGAGCGGATGGTCGAGCCGTCACCGCCGCCTGGGTTCCTTGCTCGTTCCGAGTCGTATGCGGCAGCAGCGGCATTCCCGCGCTTGCTGTACTTCCGTCTTCGTAAGATGCGCTGACCGCGCCACGGGGTTACCGGATGGCCGCCAGGTGCAAGACTCGCTCTGCGTGAAGGTGTTCGTGACCCACAACCAGGAGGACCTTGGTGCCTACTACGGCCGGGCCCTGAGTGATCTCGAGGCGATCGCGACGGTCACGCTCAACCCGTTCGATCGCGATCTTTCGACGCCGGAGTTGATCGACGCAGCCGCCGGATGCGACGTCATCGTGGCGCACCGAGCAACCGGCGGCGACGCGGCAGTCTTCGAGGCGTTGCCAGACCTCAAGGCATTCCTTCGCTGCGCGGTTGACATCAGCACAATCGACGTTGAGGCTGCATCGTCGCACGGCGTACTCGTTGCCCGCGCCGACAAGAGCTTCGTCGCCTCGACGGCCGAGCTCGCACTCGGACTGCTCCTCGCGGCGTCGCGCCATATCGCCACGTCGACAGCGGACTACCGCAACGGAATGGAGCCGTCGCAGCACTCGGGCCAGCAACTGAGAGGTCAGACCGCGGGGATCATCGGGTATGGCGCTATTGGCTCGTACCTTGCCGACCTGCTGACAGCGATCGGAATGGCGGTGCTCGTCGCCGACCCCTTCATTGATGACGTTGAGGCACCGGCAGAGCGGGTCGGCCTTGATCACCTCTTGGCCAACGCGGATGTCGTGTTCCCACTGGCACAGGCGGCACCCGACACCGAGAACATGATCGGGGCGGCCGAACTCGCAGCGATGAAGCCGGGCGCAACGTTGATCAACGTCTCAAGAGGCGAGCTGCTCGATGAGGGTGCGGTCCTCGGAGCGCTTGATACCGGACACCTCCGAGCCGTCGGCCTGGATGTTGGCCGCGCCGCCGACCAGCGGCCAAGCGCTGCCTTGGCGAGGCATCCGCGCGTCGTGGCAACACCACACCTCGGTGGGCTCACGCCACAGAACGCCGACGCACAAGCAGCGAGCAGCGTCGAACAGGTCAGTGCGATGATCGCTGGCTCGATACCGCCACGGTCGGTCAACGCTCAGGACGCTCGTCGTCTTCACGAATATTGGTCGCGATGAGCGAGACGCCGACGCGTTCGCCCGGTGAGGTGGGGAGTGCGATGCCAGGTGGCTGCGACACCCACCTTCATTTCTACGACAGCTCGTACCCAGCGTCATCAGCCGCTCTGCTGCACCCTGACGACGCGGCGCCGGACGACTACCGCGAGATTCAGCGACGGCTCGGACTCGATCGGCTCGTGATTGTTCAGCCGACGACCTACGGCCTCGACAACAGTTGCCAACTGGAGGCATTGCAGTCGTTCGGCGACGCGGCGCGAGGCGGGATGGTCGTCGATTCATCCACGCCTGTGGCTGAGCTGAGCCGGCTCACCGATCTCGGCGTGCGCGGAGCGCGCTTTCACATGCTTCGCGGGGGTGTGGTTCCCTGGTCGATGCTCGACGACGTCGCTGCTCGGATCGCCCCATTCGGCTGGCACATCCAACTGCAGCTCAACGGTCGTGAACTGGCCGGCCGGCGCGAGCAATTGCTGCGGTTGCCGGTCGATGTTGTCATCGATCACGTCGGACGATTCATGCCGCCGGTCGACATCGGGGACCCCGACTTCGTGGCGCTCGTCGACATTGCGAAGTCGGGATGCGGGTGGGTGAAGTTGTCTGCTCCGTACGAGTCCTCGGTCGAGCCGGTTACTGATTCCGGTGATGACCACAGCGATCTCGATCCGCTGATCGACGCGCTGGTCGAGGTCGTACCCGAGCGCTTGCTGTGGGCAACGAATTGGCCGCACCCAGGCCAGCCGAAGCGCCCGTCGCCGCGAGCTCTCGCGACGCAACTCGAACGATGGGTCCCCGACGCAGAGACTCGGCGGCAGATCCTCGTCGACCATCCCGACCAGCTCTATTTCAACAACGAACGATCAGGGAGAATCTGATGAACACCCCCAATGCCGCTGCATACGCCACCTACCCATCACTGGTCGACCGCACTGTTTTCATCACGGGTGGCGCGGACGGAATCGGCGCCGCCATCGTCGAGGAATTCGTGCGGCAAGGATGCAAGGTCGGTTTTGCTGACATCAACGCGTCCAAAGCCGGAGAGACAGTTGCAAGATGTGCTGCATCGAACCCACGGCATACCCCACGCTTTTATGAGGTCGACCTGGTGGACATCGATGCAACTCAGGCGGCAGTGCGCCAGGCGCAAGCCGACCTCGGGGGCCTCACGGTCCTGGTGAACAACGCTGCAAGCGATGATCGCCACAGCTGGGATGAACTGTCAGCAGATGACTGGGACGATCGCATGAACACGAACCTGCGG
>CAXMZV010000409.1:0-4493 GCA_964199985.1 Candidatus Ilumatobacter isfjordensis
TCTCATGGTGGGCTGCGGAGTATCCGGCAGAAGCGGCGAGATGCATCCCGTCGGCCGACACGGTCTGGGCAAAGCGCACCCCATCGGTGTCATCGACGAAGGACTGCAGGATGAACCCAAGCCCCCGGTCAGTGGCGTTCGTGGTCATTGTTCGACTCCTTGCTGGTCAGCCCGACTGGTCCCCGTCTGGAAGCCGGACAACGAGTGCCTCACGACATCGGGCGTACGGTTGGGGTGCGGGTTGGGTTCGGGTGCAGCTGGAGCCGAGGTCAACGCCGTCTGCGGAAGGTTGGCCCCGGGACGTCGTGCGACTCCCCCGAACTTGCTCGCAACGAGCGGCACCGGCGCGGGAAGCGCCGCCCCGACCGGTGCAGTCAGCGGTTGGGCGGGGTCGGCGAAGACCGCATCGCTCTGGCCATCGAGCAGAGGAATTGATGCCGAGATCTGCTGAATCGATTCGAGCGCGGCGCGGACCGCTGGGCGCCGTTCTGCAGGGATGTCGTCCAACGAGGCGAGTGGCAACGACACCTCGGGGAACGTGTCGACCATCGGTGCGCTGAACAGTCCGCGTTCGTCGAGCATCGGAGCCGGTGGTTGCATCGTTCTGTCTCTTTCTCCGTCGTCTGCTCCTGCTCCTGCTCCTGCTCCTGCTCCTGCTCCTTCTCCGGTTCCGGCTTGAGGGGCGAAGTCGATCGTCGAGAGATCATCGGGCACGGACGACCGATCCGGTTCGACGAACAGAGCGGCGTCAGGAATCGCGAGACGAACGGCCACACCCCCGGTCGGGCTGTCGAAGATGCGGACGTCGATGTCCCGACGCGCCGCGAGCCGACCGACGACGAAGAGTCCGAGGAACTTCGATGGCGTCTCTTCCTGCGTGGCAGCGACCGAAATGCGTTTGTTGGACTCTTCGATCTTCTCCGCCGTCATGCCAACACCGTCGTCACTGATTGCGAACATGTACCCCCGGTGAGTCATTCGGGCCGTGACCTGGACCGTGGTCTCCGGGGGCGAAAAGGCCAGCCCATTCTCGATGAGCTCGGCCAGCAGGTGCGTCAGGTCGGCGACCAGTTCACCGCTGATTCGTTGTCCCGTGTCACCGACGATCTCCACTCGTTCGTAGTGCTCCACTTCCGACATCGCACCGCGGATAATGTCGCCGGCAGTGACCGGCGAGGTGAACCGGCGAGTCTGCTGGGCGCCAGCAAGGATCAGCAGCGACTCGGCATTACGACGCATTCGCGTGGTGAGATGATCGATCTCGTAAAGCGCCTGGAGCGCCTGCGGTTCCCGTTCATCACGCTGCAGTTGATCGAGGTTTCGCAGGAGACGGGTCAGGAGTTTCTGGTTCCGTCGCCCGAGGTTCATGAACATGTCGCCGACTGAGCGGCGAGCGATGGCCTGTTCACCTGCGAGCTCGAGCGCGGTCGCCGACATCGTGTTGAAGGCTTCGACCAGCTGGCCGATCTCGTCGCGACTACCAATCTCCATGGGGGCGATCTCCGGAAGATCGGCGTCAGGTTCGTCGCGCAGCATCGCAACTGCGGCGGGAAGCTGCACCGTTGCCATCGCGATGCTGCGGTGGGTGACCCGCTGGAGCGGACGACGAATCGACAGGTACAGCAGGTAGATCAGCAGCGCAGCGACGCCAACAAACAGTGCGGCGAGCGCCATCGTGATGAAGGCCGATCGCACCGCAGCGGACCGAATCGAGTCGACCTCGGCGATGGTCCCCTGGGACAAGTCAGCACGAAGCGCACCGATCTCGGCATCCAGATCGACGAATGCATCTTCGATGTCGGCAGCACTCGTCGAGAGGGGCTGCCCGGGCACCAAGCTGGCCATCAGCGCACGGGTGGCGTCGACCTGTTCGGCGGCGTCCGAGGAGCGCACCACGATGAGTTCGTCCCGCAGACCGTCGGCGCCGATTTCGTCGATGGCCTGATTCCAGAATTCGGCCGCCTGCCCGACGTCGCGACCACTTGCGAGGACTTCAGCGGTGCGGATGCTCGCGGGAAGCGACGCCATCTCCACGTAGATCTGCCGTTCCGCGTCGAGCCGTTGGGCCAGCTGGTCGACCAGCTGCAGCGTCGAGACGTCAGCTGCGATACCACCATCGCGAAACAGATCGTTGTCGAATCTTGTGTCCATGCGCAGCGACTCGGTCAGCGCATCGAACTCCGTCGTCGCGGCGAAGATCGTGCGTGCCTCAGGAGTCATCGCTTCGAGTCCGCCGTCGCCGTGATCGAAGGCAAACCGCCCGGTTGCCGCGCCCGACAAGCGATACGCAGACGGAGTCGACGGGATCACTGCTCGGAGTTCGTCGAGGCGGTCCTGAAACGTCTTGACCTGCTCCAGCGTGGACGCAGATGCGCCGTTCGGGTCCTCCAGCAGGCTGTCGAGTGAACTGTCGACGCGGGCCCGCTGGGCGATCAGGTCGTCTTCAGATGCGCCCAACTCGTTGAGCGTTTGGATCTCGTCGTTCACCTCGTCGATGATCTGGCCGACCTGGTCGACTCGACGGACCTCATCGGCCTGGGCCGTGAGGGTGTCCGCTTCCGCGAAGTCGTCGAGCACCCGCCAGGTGGACAGACCGGCAATGGCGCCGAGTGGCACGAGCCCGAGCATCGCCAGCTTGACGGGAAGTGTGATTCTTGCAGTCATGGCGGCCTCTCAGACGGTCGTCGCGGAGGCGGCAACAGCAGATGTTTGTCGGTGGGTCGATGTGAGCATCAGGCGCGACTTGGTTCGACGAGGTCGCTGTGATTTATTGGCTCGATGGGTGTGTCGCCTGACGGTTCGATCGCTCCGACCACTCGTGCCACGAGGTCCTCGATCGAGGAGTCGCGAGCCGGCTCGGGCTCGACAGGGTCGAGCGTCAACGTCAGCGTTGCGAAAGAGATCTCGTCGTCTGCCGGGGCGACGGGGTCCGCCTCCACTGACGCCAACGGGTCTGCAGCGACATTAAGTGGCGGCCGCTGCTCTGCAGCCGGCGGTACGGGGATGACTGAAGCGAAGGACGTGGTCGGGAGCTCGGCGTGCTGCTCGACAGTGTCGAGTCGACGATCGACGTCGGCAGAGAACTTGGTGATGTGTTCGACGATCCCAGCGGCCTGCGTGTCGTACTTGCGCAGTGATGTCTTCAGCGACTGCACGGTTGACTCAAGTTGGTCCGTTCGTTGGCGCTCAGTGATCAGCTCGTCTCGCAACCGATGTATCTCGGCAACGACCTCACGCGTAAAGCGACTCAGCTCCAGCGTGACGGCATCAAGAACGTCTGTATTCGTTGGCTCGCTCATTCCCCTGGCATTCCTCCACCGTCTTGCCGCCTTGTACATGTTTCGGCACGAAGAATTGACTCCTTGAGGAATATTCTCACTTTGTGTGGAAGTGCGACCTCTTTGTGTGGCAGTGGGACTGACAGAACTTTCTCCGCCTTCCGTGCCGGAGCATCACTGACCGTCGGGATTCGTCGTGACCGGCGCGCTTGTGGTGGGGATCGTGACTCCCCCTCCTCCGCCGCCGCTCCCGTCAGCGTTCAAATCCGAGAGCTCTTCGGCGATGAGGCGGACGACAAGTTCGTCGAGGGCCAATTCCTCGTAGTCGGTCGAGGCAATGTCAGTCGACCCGCCGGTTGCTGCACCTGCGGCACCGTTACTCAGGAAGACAAACGGTGCGCCTGTGGCCTGCGCCATCTGGCGGAAGACTGCTTCGGCTTGATCGTCACTCTCGGAGGATGCGACCGGGAAAATCTTGATCCCCCGCTCGATCGCGGTGCGAACCGAATCGGTGTACGGGGTGTCGAGCTGACGGCCGACCTGCGGCGGTGCGTCGGCGACAACGAAGATCAACTGGACTGCATCTGCCGGATCTCGCCAAGCCGGCTTGGCGAGGGCATCGGCGAGACCCTCGTCAAGCGCTTCGGGGTAGTCCCCGCCACCATCGGCGACGACGTCGGCAAGGGCTGCCTGGAACACGGAGATGTCGTCAGTGAAGTCGTAGTTAGCCGTGACGAACGCATCACCCTCGTCACGGTAGAGCGTCATGGCGAAGCGGACGTCGGGTGCCGGGTCGAGCGCAGCGACGCGCTCGGCGACGGTGTCGATCGTCTGCTTGAGTCGATCGATCTCGTCGCCCATCGAGCCCGTGGCATCCAAGAGGAACAGCACGTCGAGCGGCACGGGAGCGCCGATGTCGGCGCTCGGCGCCACCATCGTGATGTTCTCTCCAGCGGCTGCGGGCACGAGTTCCATATCGGCGAACGCAAAGCCAAACTCGGAGATGCCGTCGGTCGGGAGTCCGTAGAACGCCGGGTGGAAGCGGACCGTGCCGTCGGCCGTGGTGCGGAGCGTGACGAGTTCGTCCCCCGCGGCCACTTCGATAGCGATTCCAGGGACCGGGCGGCCGTCATCATCAACGACGGTGATGATCGAGCGACCCGTCGGGTCCAAAGCCAGGGTCGCGATGCCGAGCCCGGCGATGCGATCGAGGTA
>CAXMZV010000410.1:0-4491 GCA_964199985.1 Candidatus Ilumatobacter isfjordensis
GCAGGACGGACACGTCGAGACCGAATTCGGCGATGTTCTCGTCGAACAGTCCAAACTCATCGTACGGAACCACAGCGGGTGCGTCAGGTGAATCGCTCACGACGGCGAACGTACTGGCCAGCTTCGATTTCAGGCGCAGTGGACGCGCCCGATCACTCAGCCGTCGGGAGCAGCGCCGGAACCAGCGTCGGAACCAGCGTCGTCCGTCGCCCCGCCATCACTTCCGCCGTCCGCGACCGTGGTCGTCGTGGTGTCGGGAACGGTCGTGGTGCTCGTTGTCGGAGCCGCCGTGGTCGCTGGCGATGTGCTTGCCACGGTGGTGTCTGCAGCAGGTTCGGTCGTGGTGGTCGTCTCGGGGACTGTCGTGGTCGTTGTCGACGTCGACACATAGTCAGGATCGAGCCAGTTGAATGTCGGCGGCGGCGAACCCGCTGCCTCAGGCTCGTTCTCGCCGTCCCACACGAAGACCTGGTCGCCGTTGCCCATCAGCTCCTGCATGGTCTCGGAGATGTTCAGCGGGATGCGGATGCAGCCGTGGGACGCTCCCTGCAGCGGCACGTTGAGCGCACCGTGGATGGCGATGCCGTAGTTGAAGTAGACCGGATTCCACATTCCACCGAGCGCGCTCTCGCGGATGCCTTCGACTTCGCGATAGACGGTGAAGACACCGCCGGGAGTGTTCGAGATGCCACATTCGCCGCGCACCAAGGGTTCGGTGCCCTCACGGTTGCCGTACTCGCCGGGGCTGATCGTGACTTCCTCACACCATTCCTCGTTGCTCCCACTCGACATATGCGTGATCATCGTCGGCTTGTCGTCGTGGAAGATCGCCAGCACCTGCTCGGGCAAGTAGACCTCGGTGTGGTTCGGCGTGGCGTTGGGCCGACGCGGTTGGATCACGAACGGATCTTGCATCGCGTCCCACATCTCGGGCGTGACCTGTCCGGTCGGATCGTTGCTCGCGCGCTTCAGCACCAGCTTCTCGTACGCCCAGATGGCCTTGACCGTTTGATCACCGTAGATGCCGTCTGCCGGGCCGGGCACGAAGCCGAGATCGGCCAGACGCAGTTGCACCTGTTTCACGTCGTCACCGGCGAGGCCCTTGCTCAGGTTCCGCTGCAGTACCGACTTTTCGACGGGCACCGATGTCTCGACAGCACCAATCACGTCGGGAACCGAATCGGGCACCGTCAGCGCGGTGACGCCGGAGTCGACGACAAACGCCGAATCGGCGAGTTGGGTCTGCTGCACGCGGCTGTCGTCGCCGCCGCCAAGGGCAACGCCCGCCACAACGACGGTGCCGAGCAGGCCGGCTGCCGCGACAGCGGGGAGCCATTTCGCAACTTGGTTCGGGGGGCGCCAGGAAGGCGTGGAGGAAGATTCGTTCATGGTGACGGGATTGCAGATGCGATGGCGAGCTGCCAGTCAGTGGCAACTGCTGATGGAGAAGAATGTACCAACCAACTCGGTTCCCGGATCGTCGCCCCAGCCATGTTCGCCTGGAGTTTCTTTCTTCGTCTCGGCGTTGTGTTCAGCTGCGATCGACGATTGGCGTGATGCCATCGAGGTCGCCGCGCAATTGACGCATCTCCCTGAGGATCGTGAAGATGATCCCCGGCGAACTGAGTGTCGATTCCCCACGCGTGCGCGGGAAGTAGTCGACGCCGAACTGCAGCATCTCGTAACCCAGCCGGGTCGCCCTGATGACGAGCTCGGCATCGATGAACGAACCCTCGCTCTTCAGCTCCACGTGCTCGAACACGCGGCTCCGACACAGCTTGAACGCGAAGTTGATGTCGCGGGCCTTGACGCCGAACAGGCTGCGAATGAGGAGGTTGTACCAGAAGGTGTATATGGTGCGGAGGTAGCCCTCGCCCGTGCGATCGAATCGATAGGCGCTGACGATGTCGGCGTCGTAGTCGATCATCAGGCGCACCGCCCGGGGCAACTCCGCCATGTCAAACGGGAGGTCCGCGTCGGTGTACAGGATGAGATCGCCGGACGCAGTCGCGAATCCGGTCTTGATCGCTCCACCGAGCTTGCGGTTCTTGGCGTGATGGACGACCCGAACCCGAGGATCGTTCGCTGCAATGCGATCAGCGATTTCCGCGGTGCCGTCGGTTGAGGCATCGTCGACAATGATCAGTTCGTAGTCGGCGATGTCACCGGCCTCGATGAGAATCGCGCAGGCACGGCGTCCCGCAGTGAGCGCTCGCTCTACGTACTCTTCTTCATTCCACATCGGGTAGAAGATCGAGAGCTTCTCGAAATGCGCACTCGTGCTCGTCATCGCAGCCGAAGGGTAGCTGCCGGGGAACTCACGGCGACAGCGCCTACCATCTTGCTCGTGTCGGACGCCTCCCTCGAGACAAATGGCGAAGGTGCGCTGCCGCCACCTTCAGTGCCACCCCCAGCACAGTCGCCGAACGTTTTGCAGGTCAGCGAACCGACAAAAGCGCCCGCCGCGGTTGGAGTGCAGGCGCTCGATCCGGTCCCGCTGCAACCAGGTCAGCTCACCGTGGCGTGGCAGATCATGCTGGCCGCATCCTGGAGCGCCGCCTTTTTCGCTTTCGCCGCGGTGTGGAAGACCAGCGAGGAGATCGGCATCGGGACCTGGTGGCTGGGCCCGCGTGCACAGCCGCAGCCGTTGTTGATCCGCATCCTGCCATTTGTGATCACGATGCTGCTGGGGTTGCTCGCCGTGTACAACGTCCGCCGAATCGCCGTGATGAGCATCATCGCGTCGGTGCTCATTGCGATCATCGGGGTGTTCGACATGTCACGGTCGGGTGGCTTGGCCGCTATCGAATTCGTCATCGCCGGTTCAATGCTGCTCGTCTCGGTCGGCGCGCTCGCCGCGTCGACGCGCCGGGTGCCTGCTGTTCCGCGCTGATCGACTCGCGCGGCGACGGCGCAAACCGAGATGTCGTTCGCTGATTCGTTCCCTGGTCGCGGCGCGACCGAGCGGTATCGTCAGGCCACTATGCCGGACGCTTCCGTTCCCCCGAACACCCCTCCTCCGACTGATGGTGCCTCAAACGCCAAAGTGTTGATGATGACGTTGCCCGAAGGCGAGCGAGTGGGCATTGCCTTCTCTGGCGGTCTGGACACCTCGGCGGCTGTTGCTTGGATGCGCGAACGCGGGGCCATTCCATACACCTACACCGCTGACCTCGGCCAACCCGACGAGCCCGACCTCGAAAGTGTTCCGGTGCGCGCCAAGCAGTACGGCGCAGAGGAAGCCCGCATCGTCGACTGCCGCGACGAACTGGTCCGTGAAGGCCTCATCGCCATCCAGTGCGGCGCCTTCCACATCAGCTCCGGTGGAAAGACCTACTTCAACACCACGCCGCTCGGGCGAGCGGTCACCGGCACACTGCTGGTCCGCGCAATGGCGGACGACGGCGTCGACATCTGGGGTGATGGGTCGACTTACAAGGGCAACGACATCGAACGCTTCTACCGCTACGGGCTCCTCGTCAACGAGAACCTGCGCATCTACAAGCCGTGGCTCGACCCGACATTCGTGGACGAGCTTGGTGGGCGCCAGGGCATGAGCGAGTTCCTGCAGGAACGAAACCTGCCGTACCGCGACTCTGTCGAGAAGGCGTACTCGACCGACGCCAACATCTGGGGTGCCACGCACGAGGCCAAGGCACTCGAAGAACTCGACACGTCGATGGAGATCGTCACGCCGATCATGGGTGTGCCGTTCTGGGACGAGAGCGTCGCCATCGAAACCGAAGACATCACGGTGCGATTCGAAGAAGGCTGGCCGGTTGCCATCAACGGCGAACGGTTCGATTCGCAGGTCGAGTTGGTCCACGAGGCCAATCGGATCGGCGGCCGGCACGGGCTCGGCATGAGCGATCAGATCGAGAACCGCATCATCGAAGCCAAGTCGCGCGGCATCTACGAGGCTCCGGCGCTGGCGCTGATCCACATCTGCTACGAGCGACTGGTCAATGGCATCCACAACGAGAACACGATCGAGAATTACCGCACGATGGGTCGCCGGCTCGGCCGCCTGCTCTACGAGGGACGTTGGTTCGACCCGCAGAGCCTGATGTTGCGCGAGCCCCTGATGCGCTGGATCGGCTCGGCCGTCACCGGCGAAGTCACTCTGCGCCTGCGTCGCGGCGACGACTACTCGATTCTCAACACCGTCTCCGACAACCTCACCTACGAACCCGACCGCTTGTCGATGGAGCGAGTGGAAGACCAGCCGTTCGGACCGCTCGACCGCATCGGCCAGCTCACGATGCGCAACCTCGACATCACCGATACTCGCAACAAGCTCGACCTGTACCAAGGCATCGGCACCCTCGAGTCCGGCGACATCACCAAAGCCCTCGACTCGTAATCCCGCGCTTCCGTATTCGTGAGCTTTCTGCAGCCAGTGCCTGCAGGAAGCTCACGAAAAAACCGAGGAAGCGGCGCGAAGTGCGTGGAGCTCAACCAGTTCGCGGATTGCGCCGGCGAAGTCGTCGG
>CAXMZV010000411.1:0-4490 GCA_964199985.1 Candidatus Ilumatobacter isfjordensis
GGCGCCGATCGTCGAGTGCGGCCAGACCGAATCGAATGCCGATGATCGTCATCAGGGCCCCCATCGCTGCCGTGCGGTACGGCCCGTAAACGGCGAGGTTCACAAACGGCAGGGCAAGCATTCCGGCTCGTGATCCCCACGCGAACGAGCGAGTCGCAGCAAAGACGACGATGAGCACGCCCACCGAGATCGCCACCGGCACCGGAGCGAAGACAGCAGCACCCCCGACGAAGGTGAGGATGCTCCGCCCGCCCTTGAAGCCGGCGAAGATTGGGTAGGCGTGACCGATCATCGCCGCTCCGGTGGCCACGTACGCGATGCCCCACACACCGTCGTCGGCGAGCAGCAGACCGACGCTTGCGGCAACAACACCCTTGGCGACGTCGCCGACGAACACGGGCACAGCTGCCTTCTTGCCGAGGGTCTCGCGAGCGTTCCAGAACCCGGGGTTACGGTCACCAATCGTGCGCAGGTCGACGGCCGCCCGGCGGCGAGCAACGAGGTTGGCGACAGGGATCGAGCCGACGAGGTAGCCGACGACAACAGCAATGATGACGTCGACAATCGTCGGCGCAAACGTGCTGATCGAGTCCATTGCTGACAGCATGGCCGACGCATGGCCCGAGTTGCATCGTTCCACCTCATTCGCGAGCGTCCGCGCCGGTCGTTGTTCGCCATGGCCCGGCTCGGCGTCGATCGGCCCCAACTCAAGCGCGTGCCGGGTCTCGAGTTCTGGCGGCTGCTCGGAACCGGCAACGGCGACAACACCGGCCCCGGGGCCGATCTCCGTCGGACGGCCCTGTTCGCCCTGTGGGAGAGCGAGGAGCACCTCGAAAACTTCTTGGCGTCGCACCGGATTCCTCGGCGTTGGCAACGCGCTGAGGAGCACTTCACCGTCCGCCTTCGGGCCCTCGGCGGACACGGCACCTGGCGCGGCGTCAACCCGCTCGATGGACTGGCCGACGGCGACCGCTCGGGCCGCGTTGCGGTGATCACTCGTGCCGATGTCCGGCGCCGCTCGTGGCGCGAATTCGGTGAGGCAGGCAAGGAAGTCGACGCCGAGCTCCACACGGCCGCGGGCTTGATCGATGTTGTCGGCATCGGCGAGGCACCAGTCGGTCGGCTCGCAACATTCAGTCTGTGGGATTCCGCCGAGGCGGTCAGGAACTACGCGTACGCGATGCCCCGGCATCAGCAGGTGATCCAGCAGACGCGGGACGGCGACTGGTACGCCGAGGAGCTCTTCGCTCGCTTCGAACCGTACGGCTCCTCGGGGACCTGGAACGGTCGCGACCCACTCGCCGACTGAAACAGGCGGTCTCGTTTGCGTACACCGAAGTGCACGCCTGCGGATGTAGATCCGCGTACGCAAACGGACGAGGCGCAGGACCGACTCAGCGCCGATATATTCGTCTCGTTCATTCCGGCAACGGAACGGACGGTTGCCCAGATAGCTCAGTTGGTAGAGCAACGCATTCGTAATGCGTAGGTCCCGAGTTCGACTCTCGGTCTGGGCTCCACGAAACACCTGGTCGACAGGTATTTCTCAGTGACGAAGAATCACACGGGTAGGGCTCAACCAAGTTCTCACCAGGTTATTGCTGCACGGTTTGGTCCGTGAAGGGCACACTGCGTGAGCGTCGCCCAAACAACTGGGAGGGCCGGTCGTCGGGTCTAGGCTTCTGGCCATTGTGATCGAAGACGAAGTGGACTATGCCGCACGACATCGCCGCCGCCGCCGTCAACGCGTCGGTGCTGCACTCGTGGCTGCCGGGTTTGTGGCGGCCACGGTGATCCCAGCGATCTCAGCGATCATCTGACCCTGGCCTTCTCACCATCCGCCGCGATCGGCAACGACCGGTTCACGATCCGCAAGAGCCTGTTCGGCCTGTCCATCGCCAACGACGAGGGCACCGACCTGAAACTGAGGCAGACGCAGCTCCTTTGTCCGAGCGACGTCGACGCCCGACAGTTGGCCGTCGGGTGTGCCCTCGTCGGATTGCTGATCGACGGAATGGCGAGCCGGTCTCTTCAGCCTCTCCACCAATTCGGGCTCGGCGGCAGAGCCGACCGGGCGCTTGCGCCTTGGTTCACGTGACCCGGACCGGGCAACCAGGAGTCACTGGCTCCAGCTGATCCAACCAAGATTTCAACCAAGTTATTGGACGAAAACAGACGGAATTTACGGGACTCGGCAAAAGTCGACTTCGATAAAACACATGGTACGCGGCAGGAAATGAGACTCAACGAAAGGCCCGACTCACTTTCGCAATGCGTAGGTCCCGAGTTCGACTCTCGGTCTGGGCTCCAAGAACTACCTGGTAGACGAGTATTCACCAGTCATCCGAAGACCGAAGCCTCGGTGCCGATCAAGACCTCTCGAAGATTTCGATGAAACGTTTCCCGAATGAATCGGTCCATGCGAGCCTGGCGCCGAAGCCGCTAAGAGCTGCTCGTGCAACTCCGGCGCCGTGGCGAGGCCTGCGGCATGCGGTGTTCCGACATCGATCGCGGCAGTCGAACTCTCTCGATCCAGCCGACGGCTCCGAGCCGTTGCATCCCGACACGATCACCGCGACGTTCGGCCGGTTCGAGAAACGTCACGCGCTCAAGGTGAGGCGCTCATGCCCCACGCCCGGCCGTTGTAGTGGCGGCTGCCTACTTGAAGCCTCCGTGTTTGACATCGACCCACACGAGTCGGTGGTCGGAACTGGGGAACGGGAACGTCCCGACCAGCGCGAAATCGGGGTCGCTCGCCGAGGGCCAGAACACGGCGGCGCCGGTGATGCGGAGGCTTTTGCTCGGCAACACATAGTCGGCTCGCAAGTTGCCCGGCGCACCACCGAACGGCGTGGGCGGGAAGCCGTCGAAGAAATCAGCGGTGTCGAACGCCGGGTCACTCAGGTGCAGCGTGTTGGCGTTGCCCTGCAGCGCCGATTGCTCGGTCCCTCCCGGACTTGACGGCGTGATCTTGGTGTTGACCCGTGGGTTGTCGAGCAGCTGTTGCACCGCACCGGGAATGCTGTCACCGTCATTGGGGTCCGAGTTCTGGTCCCCAGCGATCACGAACATCGATCCTGGCTTCAGCCCACCGAAGTTCCCCGCGTCGTCGTAGATGTAACTGCCGCTTGCAGCACCGGGGCCCACGTAGTCCGCCCAGAAGCGGATCTCATCGTGGTTGCGAGTGCCGTTACGATCCTCCGGGCCGTCGAACACCGGGGGTGTCGGATGGCTCACCAGGAAGTGAACGGTCTTCTTGCCGATCTCGATCGGGAGATCCCAGTGGCTCTTCGACGACAGACGGAACGAGTCGAGTTCGGGCCCGGGTGTGTACCAGTCGGCCGGTGCCGCAGTCGAGAGATCGTCGGGCAGGAGTGCGCCCGGCATGTCCTTCCACTTGAAGTGTTGGAATGTCCGAACGTTGTCGAGGTCGATCGGATGCATCGAGAGCACTGCCATGCCGAATTGACCTGGGAAGAACCCGAAGCCGTACGAGTCGTTCGGCACGAAGTCGCCCGCAGCGCCGCTGTTGTCGTAGTCGAATCCGGAGAAGATTCCCGTGTTCGACGGCGCGATGAACGTGTGCGGATACACGATCGGCGCCGCTGTCCCGTGCGCCACGGACAGGTAGTTGGTCTGGAAGTCGGCGAGTGCGGCCGGGTCGAAGTCGAACTCATTGATCAGCAGCACATCGGGCCTTGTGCGCTGAATGATCTCAGCGATCACGTCTGGCTGCGCGCTACCGGGCACGGCGAGCTCGGCGCCCAGCGCCCCGGCCGCTCCGCGGTTGAGTGAGGCGTTGAACGTGGCGAATCGGACCGCGTTGGATTGGCCTCCTCCTCCTCCGGCGCCGACCGGGCTCGCTACAGCGGCGGTTGACAACATCGCGAGTGCAGCGACGACCGCCAGGCCTCGCCTTGTCCTACGGCTCGTGGAAATCATGGGCCCTCCCCATTTCTGCTCAGATCGGCGGGAGTGCATCCCGCGCGGAACGTACAAGAATTATGTCAAACCCTGGCCGAAGATGAAAGGGGCGCTGGCCCGCGGCTGCCGAGACGTCGTCCGCTCCATCAAAGATCTTGTCCAAAGAATTGGGTGGGAACGGGCGGGACTTGCGGGGTGACACCGGCTGCGAGGCGACGAGGACTGGCGTCTGTTGCGTTGGGCTCGGCTCAGACGATGCCGAGCAGCCCGGCAACCGTCGACTGCCAGGTGTCGTCGCCGGTGGCATAGACGGCCTGCCAGCCGAAGGCACGCGCGACCTCGACGTTGTTCAACACATCGTCGACGAATATCACGTTCTGCCGATCTTGCTCGCCCACACCCAACCGTTCCGAAGCGCGGGCAAAGAAGCTGGGGTCGTGCTTCGCGCACCCCATGTCAGCGGAGTAGATCACGTCGGCGAGTGGAATCCGCGCGCCGAGTCGCTCGCGCAAGAACGCGGCGCGTCGGTGCTCCTGATTCGTCGCCAGTACGACGCGCACACCGGC